>DASWWF010000184.1:0-2870 GCA_036401035.1 Devosia sp. | reverse complement strand
CTCAACCCGGGCACGACATTCGCCCCCGGCGCCGATGTGCTGGTTGCTGCCTATGGCCCGGACATGAGCGGCGAAGTCGCCCGCATCGAGGCCGACAAGAGCTTGCGGCAGGTCCGCGCCTATGGCGCCGACGGAAAACTGATCGCCGCCTATCCGGCCACCATCGGCAGCACCGAGAACCCCTCGCCCTCAGGCGTCCATGTCGTCGAAGGCGTCGCGCCGATGCCGGATTACACCTACAACCCCAAGATCAACTTCCAGCAGGGCGACAATACCGAGGTGCTGCGCATCCCGCCCGGCCCTAACGGACCCGTCGGCTCGATGTGGATTGACCTCTCCGAACCCACCTTCGGCATCCACGGCACGCCCGAACCCTCGCTGATCGACAAGACCGGCTCGCATGGCTGCGTGCGCCTCACCAACTGGGACGCCACCGAACTGAGCAAAATGGTCAAACCCGGCATCGAAGTCGCCTTCATCGGCTAGGGCCGCCACTGTAGTGAGCCCTCATGGTGAGCCTGTCGAACCACGAAGGCGTGCTCATCAGCCGGTGCCACGACCTCGTCCTTCGACACGCCCAGGATGAGGTCTGCTGAGAGACCTACGCCCGGCGCTGATCCACGTCGTTGCGCACCGGATCATGGACCACCACGCGATCCCGGCCCTGCGACTTGGCCGCATAGAGCGCCGCATCGGCCATGTCGACCGCATGATCGATGCTGTCACTCGCTTCGACCAGACAGGCGCCGATGCTCAGCGTCATCGTCACCTCGCGCCCATCGGGCAGCATCAGCGCCGGCCCGGACACCGCCTTGCGGATCACCTCGGCGATCGAGCGCAGCCCGCGCGTCCCCAGCCCATTGATCAGCACGATGAACTCGTCCCCACCCCAGCGCCCGCAGACATCGGTCGGCCGGATGATGTCGGAGATGCGCTTGGCCGTTTCCGCCACCACCTGATCACCGGCCAGATGCCCGAAACCGTCATTGATGCCCTTGAAGTCGTCGATGTCGATCAGCAGCATCGCCAGCCGGTCGTCGCCCGCCTTGGCCTGCAGATCCGCAAAGGCATCGATGAAGCCGCGGCGGTTGAAGATGTCGGTGAGCTGGTCGCGATAGGCGAGGCGCTGCAACTCCTCGGTCCGCTCCTGCACCATCTGCTCGAGCATCTTGGTATTGTCGCTGACAGTCGCCGCCATGGACGAGAAGGTCTGCGACAGCTGCCCGATTTCGTCGCTGCCCAGATCCGCGGGAACCGGCGCGAGGTCGCCTTCCTTGACCGCTTGCATCCGGCTCTCGACCCGCTTCAATCGGTCCAGCACCCGCCGCTTGAAGGCAAAGGCGATGAGCAGCGCGCACGCCAGCATCACCGCCACCAGCAGCAGCCCGATCGGCAGGAAGAGGCTCCGGTCGATGATCGTGTCGACGTCCATGAAGGTGATGTTGTACCAGCCGAGCTGGTCCAGATAGCCGACGCCGACCAGCATTTCGTGGCCCGCCACCTGCATGAAGCGGCTCTTGACCACGACGTCGCCCGAGGTGACGTCGGTCATCAGCTGGCGCAGCGCTTTCTGGTCATCGAGCTTGTCGATGAGCGAGAAGATGGTCTTCTTGTTCGCCAGTTCCTTGGTGAAGGAGTGGAAGTCGATCAGCCGCGGATCGCGATGCGCCTGCAGCGCCCCCGAGCGATCCACGAACATCGCCTGCACGCCGCGCTGCGGGATATCGACCACTTCGCGGATGAAGCTGGTGAGATCGAGCCCCGAGCCGAGCACGCCGACCGGTCGCTGCCCGTCGGTGACCACGCAGTTGAACCAGACCTTGGTCACCTGCAGTTCGTCGTCATTGTCGACATTGAGGTGGCAGCCCTCGCCCAGCGCCAGGGTCGTGTAGAACCAGGCGTCGCGCGGGTTGTCGCGGCTGAGCGTATGGCTGAGCTGCTTGCCCGCATAGGCGTTGGCGGCGTCATTGAAATAGTAATTGCCCGAGCCGGCGATGGCGAAGAAGTAGCTGTGGTCGGAAAACGCCTCGCGATAGTGCTCGAGTTCGGCAATGCCGCGCGCCTGGCGCTCGCGATTGGTCTCGTTCTTGGCCCACTCGACCACCGCTTCCGAGCGCGCCAGCGTCTCGGCGAGCTTGACCTCCTGCATCAGCGCGCCGAGGCCGCGATAGCGATCGAACAGGATCTGCTTTTCGGCAAACAGCGTGCCGAGCGTCACCACCGTCGAATTGACGATCCAGACGAAGGAAAAATAGGCCGGGACGGAAATCGCCGCGAAGGCGAGCAAGGTGAGAACCAGCACCCGGGTCCTGAGGCTCCCGGCCAGCGAGCGTCTGCTGCTTGCGTCCATCCGCTCTCAACCCGGCTGCGCTGCCGGTCGTCCCATCTGCATCCTGCCGCGAACACTAGGACCCAATGGTCAAGGGATTGTTAAGCTTTGGGATTGCGGAGCCAAGAGAGCCACTTGTGCCGGCGGGCGTGTCTCCTCCCCCCTTGCGGGGGAGGGTCAGGGTGGGGGGGCGCCCATGCATCGGAATTGTGTCCGATACATCGAGCCCATCCCCAACGTCTCCGGCCCATCCACCCCCACCCCTGTCCCCTCCCCGCGAGGGGGAGGGAGACCTGACTGCAACCTTCAGCGGCCCAACCACTCCCGCACCGCCAGCAGTTCTTCCTGCCGGATCTCGTGCCCGCCATCGTGCCAGAACACCGACACATCGGCGCCCTGTGCCTTGAACCACTCGACCAGCGCTTCGGTCTGCGGCGCCGGGCACATGCCGTCGCGGCGGCCGGCGGTGATCAGCAGCCGCTTGCCGGCGAGCCCCGGCTGGGGCTTGGGCGTGAACGGGATCAGCGGATGCAGCAGCACC
>DASWWF010000183.1:0-2265 GCA_036401035.1 Devosia sp. | reverse complement strand
AGCTCGAAGCCGTGGTGAACGACCTCGTCGCCAACGGCCGCTACAACTCGAAAAGCGAAGTGCTCCGCGAAGGCGTGCGGCTGGTACAGGAGCGTGAAGCATATATGCGGCGCGTCGACCAGGGCATTGCGCGCGGGCTTGAAGACATCAAAGCAGGGCGAACGTATCCGGCAGAGGAGGTTTTTGCCGAACTGCGGGCGAAGTACCAGGCTTTGGTGGATGCTGAAAAATGAGAAAGCTGCGGTTGTCCAGCAATGCCCGCGACGACCTCACTTCCATTCTCGAATACCTGGCTGAGGAGTCGCCGTCTGTCGCTCTACGCTTAGTTACGCGACTTGAGGCGGCGTGCGCCGAGTTGCCCGACCGCGCTCTGATGTATGCGTTGGTCCCGCGACACGAGCACACGGGCGTCCGACGCAGAGTGGTCGCAAGCTACGGCATCTTCTACATCGTATCGGATGATCAGGTGGAGGTGCTCCAAATCCTCCACGCTGCTCGCGATCACGAGCGGATTCTCTTCCCCGAGGACTAAGCCTTCCGGTAGCGCCGGGCCTGGTCGACGATGGCGATCACCAGCAGCGCCACGATGGCCAGCGAGACCAGCGCGTTGTAGCCGGCGAGCGAGATGCCGAGGAAGCGGAACTGCACGTGGTCGCAGGGGATGACCGCCTCGATCTCGCCGCCGAGGTCGCCGAAGCTGAGGTCGGGGTTGCCGAGGCCCGTACAGGCGGTCGGGCCGGGCCAGAAACCCCATTCCACGCCCGCGTGGAAGGCGCCCATATAGGTACCCCAGATGAAGATGGCGGTGGCGATGGCCATGGCAATGTACCAGACCTGCAGCGGGATCCGGTTCCAGAGCACGAGGATCAGCGCCAGCACCGGCAGGCCCCAGTAATAGGCGAGGCGCTGCTCGAGGCAGAGTTCGCAGGGCACCAGCCCACCGATGAACTGGCTGCCCAGCGCGCCGAGAATGGCCGCGAGGCCGAGGAAGAAGGCCAGCGCGGTCGCCTTCTTGTCGAGTGCGCTGCTCAGCCAGGTTGATGCGGTCGTCACGTGGTAGCCCTCGGATGTGGTGGCGGGGTTATTCGCTGGGGCCCGAGAACTGTCAATCGAGCCGAGGGTAAACTCGCTGTCATTGCGGCGGGGCGATGGCGAGCTTTTGCATCACCGTCATGGCGTTGCGCGGCGCGTGCTTCTTGTCGGTGGAGACGAAGAAGGCAAAGACGTCGCGCGCCGCACCGGTCGCGGCCGGCGTGATGGTCGGTGCACCGGCGGGCGCCTCGCCCTTGCTCCAGGCCTCGATCCATTTCGCGCGCGTCTCGATTTCGGCCGGCTCGTACTGCTCCTTGCCCGGCGCCCCCTGCAGGCGGCAATAGACGAAATCGGCGGTGATGTCGGTGGCAGGCCATTCCGCCGTATCCGCCGTCACCAGCGCGACATTGTGCGCCCGCATCAGCTCGACGAACTCGCCATTGGCGAAACTCTCGTGCCGCACTTCGATGGCGTGGCGCACGGCGCCTATCTCGGAGACATCGAGGAACGGTTCGTTCTTCAGGCCCTGGTTCCTGCCGGCCAGCGCCAGCAGCGCCGCTTTGTCCTTGGGCAGCAGCGCCAGGAAGGCCTCGATGCGCGCCCTGTCGTATTTGAGGTTGGGCGGCAGCTGCCAGCAGAACGGCCCGAGCCGCTTGCCCAGCGCCAGCACGCCCGAGGCGAAGAAATTCGCCAGTGGCAGTTCAACGTCCTTCAATCGCTTGATGTGGGTGATGAGCTGGTGGCCCTTGACCGAGAACATGAAGTCCTCCGGCGTTTCGGCCGCCCAGTTGCGGAAGCTCTGCGCCTTCTGGTGCGAATAAAAGGTCGCGTTGATCTCGATGGCGCCGAGGTGCCGGCTGGCAAAAGCGAGCTCTTCCTTCTGCTTGAGGCCCTCGGGATAAAAGGCGCCGTCGCGCCATTCGTCGAACACCCAACCCGCGATCCCGAGCCTCACTCGCGCCATCTCATCCTCCACTCTGTCGTTCCCATCAAATCCTATCGGACCGGATGGACAAAGCGCCATTTTCGCCACCCGGTCGCGTCACCAGCCGCGGATCCGGACGGCAAATCGGATGCAGCGTCCGGATTGACGAGCCGGGACCTTTCCCGTAACTCCGGCTCGTCTCTTCTGCTGCGGGCGTGGTGGAATTGGTAGACGCGCCGGACTCAAAATCCGGTTCCGAAAGGAGTGTCGGTTCGACCCCGACCGCCCGCACCACTCTGCTTCCATCC
>DASWWF010000182.1:0-8013 GCA_036401035.1 Devosia sp. | reverse complement strand
ACCGCCGAGGGCGACCTGCAGCTCGGGCCGGCGCCGAGCTTTGCCGGCAAGATGACGTACCGGCAGGCGCCGCCGCGGCCGGGCCCGGACCAGCCGGTCGATGCCGGCAAGGGCGATCTGGTGGTCGAGAGCAAGCTCGAGGCCAATGCCGAGCGCGTGCTGCTTTCCGACTATACGGTGACGCCGGACGAGAACCGGGCGGCCACGCGCCTGCTGGGCGCGGCCGAGATCAAGCTGGGGCAGGGGCGCAGTTTCAACGCGGTGATCTCGGGCACGTCGCTGGCGCTGCCGCCGCGCGATGCGACCATCGAGGGCGTCGTCACGCCATATGAGCTGGTGCGGCTCCTCGCCGAACTGCCGCTGCCGCCGCAGCTGGATTTCCCCGGCACCATTGGCGTCGATATCGCCGACCTCAACCTCCGGGCCGTGTCGCTGCGCAATGTCCGGCTCGATGCCGAGGTGCGCAACGGCGCCTGGCAGGTCAACAGTTTCACGGCGCAATTGCCCGGGGCGACGGCACTCAAGGTCAGCGGGCGGCTGAGCGTGGTGTCCGGGCGGCCGAATTTCTCCGGCACGGCCAGTCTTTCGACCGAGCGGCTCGATGCGCTGGCGGCGCTGTGGCGCAAGCCGGTGGACGGCAATCCGCTGCTCGGGCTGCCGGGTTCGCTGACCGCCAAGGTGGCGCTGGTGGGCGAGACGCTCTCGATCGACGATGCGGTGTTCACGCTCAACGGCGTCGAGCACCATGCCTCGGCAGAGATCGGTTTCGGCTCCACCAGCCGGCATCTCAATATCGAGGCCCGCCTCGCGGCGCTCACGGCGGGGGACAGTGCTGCGCTCGGTGCGCTGCTGCCCGAAATGAGCGACAGCGGCGCCTTCGCGCTGACCTTTCCCAAGGGCGCCTTCGACCTGGCGCTGCCCAGCGCGGTGATCTACGGCCTGCCGGGCACCAATGTGGTGGCCAAGGGCTCGTGGGAGGGTGGCGTGATCGTTGCCGAGCGCGTGGCCGCCGACGATCTCGGTGGGGCGACGTTCGATGCGCGGCTCACCGCCTTCGGCACGTTCGAGAAGCCGGAAGTGTCGGGTACCGCCAGTATCAGCATTCTGTCGGCCACGGCGCCGGCCCTGTCGCGCATCTACGATCTGGCCAGCGCGCCGCAAGGCGTGCGCGATCTGCTGGCGCGCTCGGCGCCGGCGACGCTCAATCTGCGGCTCGATGCACCGAGCGGCGAGGGTGGGCAGGAGCTGTCGGTCAACGGCACCGCCGCGACCGCCGCCGTCCGCTTCGACGCCCGGTTGGGCACCGGCTTCCTACGCGCGCTGGCGGCGCCGATGTCGTTCAACCTCGATCTTCGCTCGGACGATGCGGCGGCGATGACGGCGCAGCTCGGCCTCGGCGAGCTCAGCCTCACCCCGGCCGGCGAGCCGATGCATGCGGTGGCGATCGTCGACGGCGACCCCTCCAGCAGCCTCGAAGCGACGCTCAGGGTCGAGGGCGGGGCGGATTCGATCGGCTTTGCCGGCAACCTCGTGGTGTCCGATCCGGAGCGCCTCACCGGCAATGGCACGGTCAAGGTGGCGCTCTCCGATTTCGCGGCGCTCACCGACAGCCTTGGGGCTGGCGGCATCGATGTGCCGGCCATCGCCGGTAGCGCGCATGTCGAATTCATCGGCGCCTCGAGCCTCCTGCTCAACGACATCGCCGCCAGTTCGGGCGGGCAGCCGATCGGTGGCTCGCTGTCGCTCAGCGAGATTGCCGGGCGCCGCACCGTTTCGGGCCAGCTCAGCATCGGGTCGTTCGATCCCTCCGGCCTCGTCGCCGTGCTGCTCGGGCGGCAGGCGCTGATCCCCTCGGCGGGCAGCACCTGGCCGGACGGGCCGTTCGCTGCCGGCTATCAGCCGCGCACCACCACCGGCCGCGTCGCCATCACCGCGCCCGCCATCGTCGTGGGTGACACCACGGTGGTCACGGACGCCAGGTTCGATCTCGACTGGGACGAGACCAATGCGCGCATCCGCCAGTTCGCCGGCACCATCGGCGGCGGGCAGATGACGCTCGATGCGGGCGTCTGCTGCGCCGGGCCGCTGCCCGACAAGCAGGTCACCGGCCGCATGACGCTCAGCGGCGTGGCGCTCGATGCCATCGTGCCGGCCAAGGTCGCCGATGCGCTGGGCGGCACTATCGATGGCGCCGCGCAGTTCGACGCCACCGGCGGGGATCTGCAGACGCTGCTCGGCGGCATGACCGGGCAGGGCAGCTACACGCTCAACGATTTCCGCATCGAGCGCTTCGACGGCAATGCCTTCGCCTCGGCGGCGGCGCTCGAGAATGTGCTCGAGGGCGATGCGCTGGTGCTCACCGCCTCGCTGGTCGACAAGCTCGATGACGCGCCGTTCGTCGCCAAGCCGGTGAGCGGCAGTTTCACCATTGCCGGTGGCGTCATCCGCAGTCCCAACCTCGCTATCGAGGGCGACACGGCGCGGCTCTTCGGCAGCACCTCGCTGTCATTGAAGGACCTGGCGGTCGGCGGTGGTTTCGTGATGTCGCCGACCACTGTTTCTGCCCCCGGCAGCCTGATCAACGAGGCGACGGCGCAGATCGCGGCCAACCTCGGTGGCACGCTGGCCGAGCCGCAACGGACGTTCGACGCCAGCGGCATGATCGACGCGATGAAGGCGCGGGCGCTGGAGCTGGAAGTCGCCCGGCTGGAGAAACTTCGCGCCGAAGACGAGGCCCGGCAGAAGGCCGCCGCCGAGGAACGAGCCCGCGTCGCGGCGGAAGAAGCGCGCAAGCGCGAGGCCGAGGAGGCTGCCCGCAAGGCCGCCGAGGAGGCCGCCGCCCGCCAGCGCGCCGAGGAGGCTGCCGCCCGCCGCGCCGAAGAACAGCGCCAGCAACAGCAGCCCCCGGTGCTGGGGCCGATGGATCTGGGGCTTTAGGCGTCCAGGCCGAGTGCCCGCCCTCGTGGTTCGATAAGCTCACCATGAGGTCTCATTTCTTCCACTAGACCTCATCCTGAACTAGTCGAAGGACGAGGTTGTGGCACGACCGACTACTTGCCGTCCCGATAAAAACTCAGCACCGCGATCCGCAGGCTCGAGCTGAGGTTCGGGCCGTCGCGTTGTTCGTCGATTTCGCGAATGAGCGCGGTCAGCGGCAGGCCGCGGGCGGCGGCGAGGGCTTCAAGGCCAGTCCAGAATTCAGGCTCCAGCGCAATGGAGGTCCGGTGTCCGGCAATGCTGAGGGAGCGCTTCTGCAATGCCTCAGGGCTTCTTGCGGAAGCTGTCGAGGCTGACGACCTTTTCGCCCGGCTTGTCGTCCTCGGGCGGCGGCACGGCAGCAGCCGGGGTGTCGGCGGCGGCGCCGGGCTCCTCGGTGACGTCGAAGCGCAGCGCGAACTGCACCGAGGGATCGAAGAACCCCTTGAGCGCCGAGAACGGAATGGCGAGGTTTTCATGCTGGCCATCGAACGAGAGGCCGACCTCGAAACCGGTCTCGTTGACCTTGAGGTCCCAGTACTGGTTCTGCAGCACGATGGTCATTTCCTTGTCGTACTGGTCCAGCAGACGCTGGCTCATGCGTACGCCCGGGGCGCGGGTGACAAAGGAGATGAAGAAGTGGTGCTCGCCCGGCAGCCCGGTCTTGACCACTTCGGACAGGACCTTGCGCACGACGCCGCGCAGCGCTTCCTGAGCCAGGATGTCGTAGCGGATGAGATCTTCGGGCATAGGGTGGCGCGGTCCAGGATGAAAACTTCGGGGAAGGGAGAATCCTCGAAGGCATAAGAGCGCGAAGGGCCGTCCGGTTTCAAGGAGAAAGCGGCATTTTTGCCGGAGTCACGCGCGGCGCGACGCCTTTCGCAGCGATCGAAGCGCCACCAGCACGCCCGCCGCGATCACCACCAGCATGCCCAGGATGGTCAGCCCGTCGGGTACATGGCCGAAGACCAGCCAGCCCAGCATCGTCGCCCAGACCAGGTGCACATAGCCCACCGGCGCCAGCAGCGACGCTTCGGCATAGCGGAAGGCGGCCGTGAAGAGGAAATGGCCGATACCGGCGGAGACCCCCAGGCTGAGGAACATCGCGATCTGCGCGCCCGTGGGCACGGTGCCATTGAGGAAGAACGGCGCCGCGAGGCCAAAGCATACGGCGCCCAGCAGCGAGGAGTAGAACAGCAGCGCCAGCGTGCGCTCGCTGTGCGCCAGCGTGCGCGACAGCATGTTGTAGGCAACGGTCGCTGCCACGGAGATGACGATGTAGGTGACGCCGAGCGGATCGAGTCCGCCTCCGGGCCGCACGATCAGCAGCATGCCGGTAAAGCCGACGATGGCTGCCATCCAGCCGAATGGCCCGATGCTTTCGTTGAGCAGAGGCTTGGCCAGCAGGACCACGATCAACGGCGCGATGTAGCCGATGGCGGTGGTTTCGGGCATTGGCATCAATTGCAGGCCGAGGCCGAAGAACAGCGACGACAGCACCAGCCCCATGCCGCGTGCCAGAACCAGCCAGGTGCGTCTGGTGCGGACCAGTTCAGGGCCCCGTGTGGGGCCCAGAATGGCCAGCAGCAACAGCGTCTGCATGGTGTAGCGGACAGCCGCGATGACCGGCACGTTGTACTCGTCGAGCAGCAGCTTGTTGGTGGCGTCGTGCACCGAAAAGAGAAAAGTGCCCGCGGCCAGCAGCAGCACGCCGAGCAGTGGGCGGTGCTGGGTAAGGCTCGGTGGCGGCGGCGGCGTGTCCTCATCGGGCACGACGGCGGGCGCTGCTTCTATGGGGGTGGTCATCGGATTCGGGTCACGGGGCAGGACTCGCACCATACCAGTTGGTACGCCGCGGGTAATCCGTCGAAAGACGGGGTGCTTTCGTGCACGCTCGCGCGCCCGACACCCCACAAAACCGAACCCCAGACATGAAAATGCAGGCTTCTGTTGCCAGGTGCCTGCGGACCCCGCCTGTCGCCCGGCTAGGAGCGAAGGACTTAAATTCCCAGTGCTAGCACCGCTTACGCGGCGAGAGCGACCGGAGCCTTATGGTTGTCATTGGCAACTATAAGTTTTAGCCCGATAACGGCGGTACCATGCCGAGCGAAAACACACCCTTTACGCCCTTGTCGATCCTATTTCGCCCCCGGAGTCTCCCGCCACGACGGGAGAAATTTGGTGGAGGCGCCGGGTACTGCCCCCGGGTCCAATGGGTTTATTACGATGGCAATTTATCGCCATAGCCGTTGCCGGCACACCCAATATAGGTAACCCTGAACGCAGATGCAAATGGCGGCTCAAGTGCCGCTCATGATGTCCACCGGACCCTGCTTCTTGAAGGTCGCCGGCCGCTGCTTGGGCGTGGGGGCGACGAGTCCCGGCTTGATCACCGCGCCCGGCGGCAGCTGCGATTCCGGCACGGCGGCCGAGGCCGTCTGGGTCACCGGCGTATCGCTCATGGCCTTGTCGACGATGCCCTGCACGCAGGCGTCCAGCACTTTTCCGCGCGCTTCCATGTAGCCGGAGGGCGAGAACTGGGCGGGGATTTCGTCGTCGTCGATGGCGGCGACGGTCATGCGGCGCTTCTTGTCGGGGTCGCGGCCGGCCCACTCGAAGGCGAGCCGCATCGTATCGGCCAGCGCACTCGCATCGGGGCCGTTGACGATGTTGGTCTCAGCCGAAACGGTGCGGCTCAGCGCATCGTCGGAATAGACCACCCAGCTGGGGTAATCGGCCTTGGCGGCGAACTGGTAATAGAGCATGCCGTTCTCGCCACAGGCGATGGTGACGCCGGTGATGCGGTCGGCGGTGCCCTCGTTCATGTTGGACGAGGAGGCGATGAAGAGGCCGGTGCCGTCGGCCTCGACGGTCCAGTCGCCGATCCTGCCCGAGCCGTCGGCGTTCATGTCGGCCAAGGCCAGCGGGCCCGTGGAACCGAGCCGGGCCGGGCCGGTGGCGCCGGTGACGTCGGGCAGGGGCTCTGCCGCGGGCTTTTGCTCGACCACGGGGGCCGGTTCAGCCACGGCGACCTGCGCTGCCTCGTCGGAGGGACCGCGGGGCGTGCCGGAGAGGGCGGGGATCGGCGTCGGCTGGGCCGGTTCTTCTTCCTCGGCTTCCGGCTCAGGGGCGGCGGTGGCGGTCTGCGTATCGGGGTTCACCAGCGTCCAGGTCGCGTCGCCGGCATCGAACGAGCCGGGGCGGATCATGCCGGCGATCTCGGCGGTGCGGACGACCTCGCCATAGCGGTCCCAGCCATTGCCGAGGGCCACCAGCAGGTCTTCGCTCTGCGCCTGCAGCACCGAGTATTTCTCGAAGGCGCCGGCGAGATCGGCATTGGACCGGGCGGCGCTGCGGGAGCGCTCGAACATGGCGATGTTGTTGCGCAGCAGGCGCTGCAGCGTCTGGCCGGCGGCAACGTTCCTGGTGCCCATCGGCACCAGCACCACCGCGGCGAGCGTGCGGGCATTGTCGATGAAGGTCTGGCCGAGCTTCTTGAGCGCCGCATCCTCGACCCCGCCCTGGTCCAGCGCCACCTGGATGGCGTCGGCGGCGCGCAACTGGGTTTCGGCGATCTGCCGGGCAATGCCCAGATTGGCTTCCTGCAGCTGCACCAGCTTGCCGAACAGTTCCTCGACATTGGTCGGCGCCGTCACTTCCTGGGCGAGCGACGGAAAACTGCAGGCAAGGCCAAAGAAGCCCGCCAGAATGGCAGAACGGAGGATGGGGACGATGGGTGTCATACGCGCTACAACTGGCTCTTCAAGGGCACAAAGTCGCGCAAAACGCGAAATGCAGTCAACCGAACAATTATGGCAGTCCAGCGAACGGGGATAACTGTCGTGATGCCGCATCGGACGCCCGAATCGACTAGACTGGTGCCATGAGCACCGTGCTGAGATTCCCCGACCGCCTCGACCCGCCGCATCCCGAGCAGCAATATCTCGACCTTCTCCGCAGGGTGTGGAACGAGGGCGACGAGCGACGCGACCGCACCGGCGTCGGCACCCGCTCGATCGCCGGCGCCACGGTGCGTTACTCGCTGGCCAACGACTCCGTGCCGATCCTCACCAC
Organism: Devosia sp.; assembly: GCA_036401035.1. Classification (GTDB taxonomy): domain Bacteria; phylum Pseudomonadota; class Alphaproteobacteria; order Rhizobiales; family Devosiaceae; genus Devosia_A. The sequence continues at coordinate 963 of DASWWF010000182.1, read as the reverse complement.
CAAGCGGGTGAGCTGGAAGACGGCGACCCGCGAAATGCTGTGGTTCCTCACCGGGGACAGCAACATCCAGTCGCTGGTGCGGCAACGGGTCCACATCTGGACCGACTGGCCACTCGAGAAATATCGCAAGGCCACCGGCGAGCAGATTTCGCGCGACGATTTCGAGGCGAAAATCATCGCCGACGATGCCTTTGCGGCGCAGTGGGGCGATCTCGGCCCGGTCTATGGCGTGCAGTGGACGCGTTGGCCGAAATACGTGCCGGTCGGCGACGGGCTCTATCGCAAGGATCCGGAGGGCGTGAACCAGATCGCCAACCTGATCCATGGGCTCAAGACCAATCCGGGTTCGCGCCGGCATATCTTCACCGGCTGGAACGTGCCCGAACTCGACGAGATGGCGCTGCCGCCCTGCCACATGACCTATCAGTTCCACGTCGCCGGCAACAAACTCTCCTGCATCCTCTACCAGCGCAGCTGCGATCTGGGGCTGGGCTATCCGTTCAACGTCTTCGGGGCGGCGCTCATCACCCGCATGATCGCGCAGCAATGCGATCTCGAGGCGCATGAGCTGATCTGGAACGGCGGCGACGTGCACGTCTATCTCAACCACGAGCATCTCGTCGAAGAGCAACTCAAGCGCACGCCGTCGGGCGATCCGAAGCTCAAAATCCTGCGCAAGCCGGACTCGATCTTCGACTACCGCTTCGAGGATTTTGCCGTCGAGGGCTATCAGCCGCAGGGCGTGATTTCGGCCCCGGTCGCCGTCTAGCTTGACGCCCGGCGTCTCCGACATGGGCTGGCGGCCGGATCTTGATGAGCTGAGCGGCGCGGTCGTGACCTGCGAGGCGTCCGGGCTCTGAACGCTGGCTGAACGAATTTGGCCATGGCGACTGTTGGCGCTGGATTTTTCTGCTTGGGCGGCCGGTCGGCGGCGCTATAGTCCGCCGCAAATCCATCAGCCTG
>DASWWF010000181.1:0-11127 GCA_036401035.1 Devosia sp. | reverse complement strand
TGGCTACGGCAAGTCGTCGGGCATCAAGTCGGGCGTCATCACCGATCTGGACAAGGCCGAGCAGGCCGTCCGGACCGTGGTGGGGATGGCTGAACGTGCCGCCGGCCTCACCGTGCAGTCGGTGATCGTCAACGTCACCGCCGGCCGTCTCGGCTCGGAGACGTTCTCGGCCACGGTCAATCTGGGCGGCCAGGAAGTCGAGCGCGGCGATATCCAGCGGGTGCTGCGCGCCGTCAACGAACGCTCGGTCCGCGTCGAACGCTCGATTATCCATGCGCTGCCCATCGGCTATGCGCTGGACGGCCAGAAGGGGATCAAGGATCCACGCGGCATGGTGGGCGAAAAGCTCTCCGTCGACGTCTCGGTGATCTCGGCCGAAACCCTCGCCATGCGCAATCTTGAGCTGGTGCTGCACCGCTGCCACCTGCAGATCGAGGCGCTGGTCGCCACGCCGTACGCATCCGGTCTCTCGACGCTGGTCGATGATGAAGCGCATCTGGGCGTCTGCTGCATCGACCTCGGCGGCGCTACGACCACCGTCTCCGTGTTCTCCGACGGGCAACTCGTCTATGCCGACGCCATCGCCATCGGCGGCCATCACCTGACCCTCGACATCGCCCGCCATCTCTCGGTTTCCGTCGCCGATGCCGAGCGGCTGAAGACTGTCTACGGCTCTGTCCTCCCCGGTCAGGCCGACGAGCGCGATCTCATCACCATCACCCCGGTCGGCGCGCCGATCGACGAAGCGCCGGGCCAGATCCCGCGCTCGCACATCACCCGCATTGTGCGTCCGCGCATCGAGGAGATGTTCACTGCCGTGCGCGACCGCATGCAGGCCACCGGCATGATGGACGTCTGCGGCCGCCGCTTCGTGCTGACCGGTGGCGGCAGCGAACTCACCGGCATCGGCGAAGTCGCCCGCCGCGTGCTCGCCCGCAATGTCCGCTCCGGCCGCCCGATGGGCATTGCCGGCCTGCCCGAGCTGGCGAAGGGTGCGGCCTTCGCCTCGGTCGCCGGCATGCTGATCTATCCGCAGGTCTGCGCGCAGGAATTCGTCGAGCCCAAGTCCAGCCGTCTGACCGGCACCGACGGCTACCTCGCCCGCGTCGGCTCCTGGCTCAAGACGGCACTTTAGCGCCGCTTCTTCACCCGCGCCCAGGTTTCGTCGGCGTCGTCGAACACCGTGCGGCCGCCATATTCGGGCGAGCGGCGCCACTCCTCGTCCACGAACTCGCGGAAGCTCGGCCCTTTGGCGGTGGCTTCGAGCTTGCGGGCCTGGTCGTCGAGGCGCTTGATGGCGCTCATCTCCTCGCTCTGGCCCAGCCGGGCTTTGCCCATGGCGTATTTGAGCACCTTGATGGTCTCGTCGTAGACCTTGAGGGGCACCGGAAACGGTGCGCCGTCCTTGCCGCCATGGGCCATGGCGAAGCGAGCCGGGTCGGCAAAGCGGTGCGGAGCGCCGTGTATGACCTCCGCAACCTGAGCGAGTGATTGCACCGTCCGCGCGCCGACGCCGGGCACGAGCAGCAGGTTGGCGAAGTCTTCGGGCGCCTTCTCTTCGGCTGCGGCGAGGGCGCCGTGCAGGCGCCGCATCACCACGTCCTTTTCCCTGATGTCGTGATGCGCCGGCATGACGAGGTGGGGCAGGGTCATCTGCGCCGGGGGCGGCACCTCTTTTTTCGGCGTCAGGTCGATCAACTGGTCGACGATGCCGTCGGGCCCGAGTTCGGCCAGCAGCTGCAGCTGCGCCTGCCGGGATTTCTCCGCCCGGTGATCGGCGAGGTTGACGATCTCGCCGGTGGCCTCGCCCTCGATGGCGGCATGTGGCGCGTCGACGAAGCTCGTGAGGCCCTCGGACTTCCAGTGATAGCGGCGCGCCGTGTTGGTGACGTCGCGCATGCCCTGCTGCACCACCACCCAGCTGCCGTCGGCCGCGACAATGAAGCCGTGGAGATAGAGGTCGAAGCCGTCCTGTACGGCGGCGCTGTCGACCTTGGCCACCAGCCGGCTGGCCTGCGCCAGCGCGGCGCCGTCGAAACCGACGCGGTTGCCGATGCTCACCAACTCGTCCGGGGTCTTGCGCGAATGCCTGCCACGGCCACCGCAGACGAAGAGGCCGAGTTCGCGTTCGAGCGGCTGCAGCCCGCGCTTGAGCGCGCCGATCACCGAAGTGGTGATGCCGGACGAATGCCAGTCCATGCCCATGACGGCGCCGAAACTCTGGAACCAGAACGGGTGGGCGAGGCGGCGCAGCAGTTCGTCGCGGCCATATTCGTGCACGATGGTCTCGCAGATCACCGCGCCGAGCTTGGCCATGCGCTCGGCGAGCCAGGGCGGCACGCGTCCACCATGCAAGGGCAGGTCGGCGCTGCCCGATCGTTGTGCCATGGACACACCTTCAACTGTTCCGAAAAGGAACATATAGAGAACGAGACTGGAAGTGAAGCATCATGGCACAGCCAGGGCCGAGTCGCGGCAGCCCATCCACAGGCTGATTCATGAGTCGGGAGAGGCTGTTAGGGCCGTCAGTTGCAGTTGCCGGCCATGCTTAACCGGCCGTTACAAGTGATCGGAAATCGCTTGCAAATTGCGCGGCTGTTAACGGTTTCGGCCGCATTGTTAGGGTCCGGTTAACGAATTGGCGACTAAAACTGTCCCAACACGCCACTTATGGGGCCATCCATGACGATCAACCTGACAATTCCCGACATCCAGGAACTGAAGCCCCGCATCACCGTATTCGGTGTTGGTGGCGCCGGCGGTAACGCCGTCAACAACATGATCCAGTCGGGGTTGGACGGCGTCGATTTCGTTGTCGCCAATACCGACGCCCAGGCACTGGCGCTCTCCAGCGCGCAGCGGATCATCCAGCTGGGCGTCTCGGTCACCGAGGGTCTCGGGGCAGGGTCCCACCCGGAGGTCGGCAAGGCCGCCGCCGAGGAAAGCTACGACGAGATCAACGATCACCTCTCGGGCTCGCACATGGTGTTCATCACCGCGGGCATGGGTGGCGGCACCGGTACCGGTGCAGCGCCGGTGATCGCCCGGGCAGCCCGCGAGCAGGGCATCCTGACCGTCGGCGTGGTGACGAAACCCTTCACCTTCGAGGGTAACCGCCGCGGTCGCCTCGCCGAGGACGGCATCGATGAGCTCCACCGTCACGTGGATACGCTGATCGTCATCCCGAACCAGAACCTCTTCCGCGTCGCCAACGAGAAGACCACCTTCGCCGATGCCTTCAAGATGGCCGACCAGGTGCTCTATTCGGGCGTCGCCTGCATCACCGACCTGATGGTCAAGGAAGGCCTGATCAACCTCGACTTCGCCGACGTGCGCGCCGTGATGCGCGGCATGGGCAAGGCGATGATGGGTACGGGCGAAGCCTCCGGCGAGGATCGTGCCCGTCACGCCGCCGAAGCCGCCATCGCCAACCCGCTGCTCGACGACGTCTCGATGCACGGCGCCCGTGGCCTGCTGATCTCGATCACCGGTGGTCCGGATCTCACTCTTTATGAAGTCGACGAGGCCGCCAGCCGCATCCGCGAGGAAGTCGATCCGGATGCCAACATCATCCTGGGCGCCACCTTCGATCCGAATCTGAACGGCTCGATCCGCGTCTCGGTGGTCGCCACCGGCACCGATGCCACCATGGTGCAGGCGCTGGAACCGGCCAAGCCGAGCAACCGCGCGCCGCTGCAGGCCCAGCAGATTCGCCAGGCCATGCCGGCCGCGGCTCCGGTCATCCCGCAGCAGCCGGCGGTCGAAGAAGAATTCGAGATGCAGGTCGAGCAGGCGGTGGCCGAGGCCATCCAGGAGCCGGCCTTCACCAGCTACCAGGAAGATGACGGCGTTACCGTCGAGCCCTACATCCCGGCGGCGACTCATAATGTCATCGAAGAGGGGATGCGCGCGCCCGAGGCGCCGATTCCCAGCGTCTACGTGCCGTCCAGCGCCGAACGTCCGGATGGGCAGCGCCGCATGCCGCGCACGGAGGAGCTTCCGGTTGTTGCAAGACGGTCACTCGGAGCCCAAGAAAAGCAGGAAGCCGAGCCCCGCAATGCCCGTGCTCTGTTCAAGCGCCTGGCCTCCAATGTCGGCAATGCGCTGCGCTCGTCCGAGCCGGCCGCGCATGACGAAACCGCTTATTCGACCCGCGACGACGCCGCCGCCCGGAACGCCATAGAGGCCGGTGCGCCTAGGGTTTCGCACGCTCCGTCTGCCACCGAAGGCGCTTCCGGCTCGCTCGACCGCCACGGCCGCGACCAGTCGCAGCAGGCGCACAAAGAGCATATCGAGATCCCGGCTTTTCTCCGGAAGCACGGTTAGGCGCGCCTTAATTTGCGCCTGAAACTTCACCCGGTGCGGCTTCCGCGCCGGGTTTTTATTAGCTAAGACTGCTTCGGGGCCGTCTGTCGGGGTTTGGAGTCCATCGCATGCAGAAACTTTCGGCGCGGCAACGCACCCTTGCCCGCGCGCTCGAATTCAGCGGTTTCGGCGTCCATAGCGGGCTTCCTGTTACCCTCACCATCGAGCCGGCCCCCGCCGACAGTGGTTATCTGATTGCACGCAAGCTCGAGAACGGCACCACCGTCGGTCCGGTGCCGGTGCATTTCTCCCGCGTCACCCGCACGACCCTCTGCACCACGCTCGACCTCGGCGACAGCGTGTCGGTTGCGACGGTCGAACACGTAATTTCCGCCCTATCGGGCATGGGCGTCGACAATGCGCTGGTCACCCTGACTGGCGCCGAATGCCCGATTCTCGACGGCAGCGCGCAGCCCTACGTCAGGGGCATCATGGAAGTGGGCCTCGACGTGCAGCCGGCGCCGCGCCGCTACATCAAGATCATGCGGCAGGTGCTGGTGCGCAACAACGAGGCTTCGGCCGCGCTGGAGCCCTATAACGGCCGCATGCTGGACCTCGAGATCGATTTCGACAGCCGCGTCATCGGCCGCCAGCGCATGATTTTCGACTGGACGCCGCGCAAGTACTGCGACGACGTCGCCCGCGCCCGTACCTTCGGTTTCGTGCGCGACGCCAAGATTCTCCGCCAGGCCGGCTATGCGCTGGGCTCGTCGCTGGACAATTCCATCACCGTCCACGAAGACCGCATCCTCAATCCGGGCGGCCTGCGCTACGAGGACGAATTCGTTCGCCACAAGCTCCTGGACGCCATCGGCGACCTGGCGCTCTGCGGCCTGCCGATCTATGGCCGCTTCCGCTCCTACAAGGGCGGCCACGCCCTCAACGCCCTGGTTCTCCACGGCTTGTTTGCGAGCGAAGCGAACTATGAGATAGTCTCGGCCGAGGATCTGCCGTTGGCTTTCGACGCGCTCGATGACGTGCCGGAAGGGCTCAACGTGCGCCCCTATCTCCGTTCTGTCGGCTGAGCGAACGGGCATAGCCACAGTTTTGATCGTTTTTGTAAGTAGTCCGCTCGGCCACAAGCGGCGCGTAACGTGATGGGGCTTTTCGTGAATACCAAGGCATCTGCGGGGAACATCGGCCGGCTCGCCCGGATCGCGGCGATCGGTCTGGTGGCCATCACACTCGCGGGTTGCGAGATGTTCGGCCCAGCCAAGGTCAAGGAAGAGACCATTATTCCGCCGGAAACGCTCTATGCGACGGCGATCAAGGATATGGACGCGCAGCGCTACGTCACCGCTGTCGCCAATCTCGAAAAGCTGGAACGGCAGCACCCCTACTCGGACTATAACGAGCGGGCCAAGGTGATGCAGGTCTACGGCAACTACCGCATCGGCAAGTTCGAGGAAGCGATTCTCGCCGCCGACCGGTTCCTGGCGCTCTACCCGACCCACAAGGACGTGCCCTATGTCCTCTATCTCAAGGGCAACGCCTATTTCGGGCAGATCAAGGACATCACGCGCGACCAGCAGATTTCCAAGGACGCGATCGACACCTATTCGCTCCTGATCTCGAACTATCCCAAGAGCGAATACGCCAAGGACGCGCAGGAAAAGATCCTCGTCGCCTATGACCAGATGGCCGGCAAGGAAATGTCGGTGGGCCGCTATTATCTGGGCAACGGCCAGTATGGCGCGGCGATCAACCGCTTCCAGACGGTGGCGGAACGCTTCCAGACCTCGACTCACATCGAGGAGGCGCTCTACCGCCTGACCGAAGCCAACCTGGCGCTCGGCCTGATTGGCGAGGCGCAGACGGCTGCCGCTGTGCTCGGCCACAACTATCCGTCGAGCCAGTGGTACAAGGACGCCGTGGGTCTGTTGCAGAAGCAGGGCCTGGCGCCGCAGCTCAACTCGAGCAGCTCGCTGGCCGCCCTCAAAAAGACCTGACAATTCCGTTGCTTGTTTGTTCCTCCTCGCGCTAGGTTCGCCCCGCGCGAGGATGGTTCGCCGCCGGCGCAGGTTTGAGGGGCAGTTCCCGGAATGCTGAGCGCGCTCTCGGTCCGCAACATCGTTCTGATCGATCAGCTCGATCTGGGCCTGGATGCAGGCCTCACGGTGCTCACCGGTGAAACCGGTGCTGGCAAATCCATCCTGCTCGACGCCCTGACGCTGGCCCTCGGCGGCCGCGGCGATGCATCGCTCGTGCGGGCAGGGGCCGAGACCGGGCAGGTGGTCGCCGTATTGGCGCTGCCACGCAGCCATCCGGCCCGCGAGGCGCTCCGCGACAACGAGATCGCCGACGACGAGGATGTGATCCTGCGTCGTGTGCAATATGCGGACGGTCGCACCCGGGCGTTCATCAACGACCAGCCGGTTTCCGCGGGGCTGTTACAGACAGTCGGACGTCTGGTGGTAGAAATCCATGGGCAGCACGACGATCGCGCCTTGGTCGATGTTGCGACACATCGTGCATCTTTGGATGCTTTTGGCGGTTACGACGTCGCTACGACGCGCGCCGCGCACGCCGCCCTGGTCGAGGCGGAAGCCGCCGTCGCCGCGCAGCGCGCCATCATCGACGAGGCGCTGTCCCGCGAGGACTATGCCCGCCATGTCGTTGAAGAACTTACGGCTTTGGCGCTGGCCGCGGGCGAGGAAGACGAGCTCGCCGAGCGCCGCCAGCGACTGATGACGCTCGAAAAGGCCGCCGAGGAGGTTCGCGACGCTGACGACATCCTCAACGGCCCCACCGCCCCCGGCCCCGTCCTCGCCGGCCTGATGCGGCGCCTGATGCGCAAGGCCGAAGGCGGTGCTGCGGTGTTCCAGCCGATCGTCGATGCCCTTGATAATGCTCTGGTTTCTCTCGATGTCACATCCGAGGCACTGGAAGCCCTAAAGCGTGAAATGGCCTTCGACCCGGCCGATCTGGAGAAGGTCGAAGAGCGCCTCTTCGCCATCCGCGCCGCCGGCCGCAAGCACCACGTCACCGGGGACGGACTGATCGAGGTACTGGCCAAGTACCAGTCCGAACTCGAAACGCTGAAGAGCGGCGAAGATTCGCTCAAAGCCCTGGAAATCAAGGCGTCTGATGCCCGCGAGGCCTATCTCAAGGCCGCGACCAAACTCAGCGGCGAGCGCGAAAAGGCCGCCAGGGCGCTGACCAAGGCGGTGGAAGCCGAACTCCCCGACCTCAAGCTCGGCGCGGCGAAATTCATCGTGGACCGGCAGGTGGACGAGGGGAGGGTGGCGGCGACCGGCTTTGACCAGATCGCCTTTCACGTGCAGACCAACCCAGGGACGCTCGCCGGTCCGCTGCTCAAGGTGGCGTCGGGCGGCGAGTTGAGCCGGTTCCTTCTCGCCCTCAAGGTGGTGCTGGCCGATCGCGGCTCGGCCCCGGTGCTGATTTTCGACGAAATCGATACTGGCGTCGGCGGCGCGGTCGCCGATGCCATCGGCCGGCGTCTGTCCCGGCTGGCGCACAAGGTGCAGGTCATTTCGGTCACTCACGCTCCGCAGGTCGCGGCGCGGGCACAGACGCATCTGATGATTGAAAAGCAGGCCATTGCCGAAGGCGCCTTCATGCGCACCCATGTCAAACCGCTCGACGGCGCGGCGCGGCGCGAGGAAGTCGCCCGCATGCTGGCCGGCGCCAAGGTCACCGAGGAGGCCCGGGCCGCGGCGAGCAAGCTCATATCGGAGGTCAACTAGGTGGCGGTCGAAGAACGCGAGATCGAGAGCTTGTCTGAGGCCGAGGCCAAGGCCGAACTCGACCGGCTGCAGGCGTTGCTGGCGGCGGCCGATATCGCCTACCACCAAAAAGACGCGCCCGAGATCACCGACGCCGAGTATGACGCGGCGAAGCTTCGCTACCAGACCATCGAAGGCGCGTTTCCGGAACTGCGCCGGGCCGACAGCCTCACCGGCAAGGTCGGCGCCCCAGCGGCCGAGGGCTTTGCCAAGGTGCGGCATGCCGTGCCGATGCTCAGCCTGGCCAAGGCCTATACCGACCAGGACGTGATCGACTTCATCGACCGGGGCCGGCGGTTCTTCGAGCGCGACAAGGACCTTGACCTCGCCTTCACCGCCGAACCCAAGATCGATGGGCTCTCGGCCTCACTGCGCTATGAGAACGGCGTCTTCGTGCAGGGCGCGACGCGCGGCGACGGCACTGTGGGCGAGGACATCACGGCGAACCTCAAGACTATTTCCGACATCCCGCAAAAGCTCAAAGGCTCGGGCTGGCCGGCGACCATCGAGATCCGCGGCGAGGTTTATATGACCTATGCGGAGTTCCAGGCGCTGAAAGAGCGCTCCGCCGCTGCCGGGGGGCAGGATTACGTCAACCCGCGCAACACCGCTGCCGGGTCGCTGCGCCAGAAGGACCCCTCGGTCACCGCCAGCCGCAACCTCAAATTCTTCGCCTATGCCTGGGGTTTCACCACCGAGGACCCGGCGACGACGCAGTTCGATGCGGTGCAGAAGTTCGGCGAGTGGGGCTTCAAGATCAGCCCGCTGATGGTCCGCGCCAAGTCCTCCGACGAGCTGATCGCGCACTACAAGACCATCGAGGCGCAACGTTCGTCGCTCGGCTACGACATCGACGGCGTGGTCTACAAGCTCGACAATCTCGAGCTGCAGCGCCGCTGGGGGTTCGTGACCGGCGAGCCGCGCTGGGCCGTGGCGCACAAGTTCCCGGCCGAGCAGGCGACGACGGTGATCCGCGATATCGAGATCCAGGTCGGCCGTACCGGCACGCTGGCGCCGGTCGCCCGGCTCGATCCGGTGAGCGTGGGCGGCGTCACGGTGGTCAACGTAACGCTCCACAACGAAGATTACATCGCCGGACGCGACAGCACCGGTGCGCCAATCCGTGATGGCAAGGACATCCGTATCGGCGACACCGTCAAGATCCAGCGGGCTGGGGACGTGATCCCGCAGATCGTGGATGTGATCCTCGAGAAGCGGCCGCCGCAGTCCGAGCCGTATCACATGCGCGAGACCTGCCCCGTCTGTGGCTCGCCCGCCATCCGCGAGCTCAACGAGAAGACCGGCAAGGAAGATTCGCGCCGCCGCTGCACGGGCGAACTGATCTGCCCGGCGCAGGCGGTGGAGCGGCTCCGCCATTTCGTGTCGCGCGGGGCGATGGATATCGAGGGGCTGGGGGCGGAGAACATCGAGCTGCTGTTCAGCTCGGGCCTCGTCAAAACCGCGGCGGACATCTTCACGCTGCGCGACCGGCGGCCGGAGGTTCAGGCCGCTTTCGCGGCGCGGCGCGAGGAGCAGTCGCGCCTTCGCGAGGAGGCCTCGGGCAAGGTCCGCAAGGCGGCGCGGGCGGTGGAGGATCGCAGTTTCGAGGGCCTCGACAAGCTCTTCGCCGCCATCGACGCGCGGCGCGAGCCGGAGCTCGACCGCTTCATCTTTGCGCTGGGCATCCGCCATATCGGCGAGACCACTGCGTCGGCTCTCGCCCGCACCTTCTCGACCGTCGAGGAGTTCGTGCGCGTCGGCAAGGAAACGGCCGCTGCCGAGGACCCGCATAGTGTGTTCCCGTCCATCGACGGCATTGGCGGCACGGTGATCGAGGCGCTGATCGGCTTTTTCGGCAATCAGCGCAACGACGACGTACTCGATGCTTTGCTGGCCCAGGTCAGGCCCAAGCCGTATCTGCTCGACATTTCCGAGGACAACCAGGTGGCCGGCAAGACCGTGGTCTTTACCGGAAGCCTCGAGAAGATGACGCGCGGCGAGGCCAAGGCCATGGCCGAGCGGATGGGCGCCAAGGTGGCGGGGTCGGTATCGGCCAAAACCGATATCGTCGTGGCCGGACCTGGGGCAGGGTCCAAGCTCAAGGACGCACAAAAGTACGGCGTCCTTGTTTTGGACGAAAATCAGTGGTTGGAGCTGGTCTCGAAGTAGCCGGGGGGCGCTTTGGAGGGTTTCCATGTTCAAGCGCCTTCTGGCCGTGGCGACGATCGCCGTGGCCACGCCGCTCCCCGTTTTCGCCGGTGCATCCGGTGATCTGCTGACCGCCGGCCTCTATGCGGGCCAGACTCAAACCACCATCACGACGCTGCAGCCGCTGGCCGATGGCGGCGACCAGGAAGCCCGGTTCGCGGTCGGTTTCGCCCAGTTCATCTCGGCCATCGAAGGAATGTCGCAGGCGCTCTATCGCCATGGCGTCGCAGCGCCCGACGGCGGGCCGATGGCTGCCGGCATCCTGGGCGCGCCGATCCCGGTGCCGCCGGTGCCGGCCAATCCCAACCCGACGCCGATCGATTACGCCAAGTTCCGCGCGGAACTCGAAGCCTTCGTCACCCGGCTCGACGATGCGGCCAAATCGCTGCAGGCGGCGGGGGCGAGCGGCGACTATGTGGCGCCGGTCGACATTCTGAAAATCCGCATCGACGTGAACGGCGACGGCGAGGCCGAAGAGAACGAGAGCGTCGGCACGGTGATCGCCAGCATCATGGGCATCAGCCCGGCCGAATTGACCGGCGCGCCGGTGCCGCCACCGCCGGGCGACCGCAGCCAGTCGGGCGCAACCCATACGCCGCCGGCCGCCGAGGTCACCATTACCGAGATCGGGTTCGATCGCGCCGACGCCATCTGGCTCGCCGGCTATTCCAATGTCGTCGCGGCGCAGGCCGATTTCCTGCTGGCGCACGATTTCTCGGACCTCTTCAACGCCACCTTCCACCGCGTCTTCCCGCGCTCGGGCCTGCCGATGCAGGAGTTTTCGCGCGGCGGCATGCTGGCGCTGGAT
>DASWWF010000180.1:0-3491 GCA_036401035.1 Devosia sp. | reverse complement strand
CAACGCCATCTGGCGCGACTGGTTGAGCAAGTCGCTGGCCTCGAACGCCATCCAGGTGCCGCCTAGCCAGGGCAATTTCATCCTGGCGCTGTTCCAGGATGCCGAGACCGCGCGCGCCGCGTTCACCGCTTTACGCGACAAGGGGCTTCTCGTGCGCGAGATGCACAGCTACGGCATATCGAACGGCCTCAGGATCACCATAGGGCTCGAAGCGCCGATGCGGGCAGTGGTCGAGGTCCTCGAAGAATTTGGCGCGGCAGGAGCGCAGAATTGATGTTCCAGAAACTCACCCTTGTCGGCATTGGCCTGATCGGCTCGTCGATCGCGCGAGCGGCCCGGCTCAAGGGTCTCGCCAAGCACATCGCCATCACCACCCGCAAGGTGGAGACGCTGGAGGAGGCGCGGGCCCTGAACCTCGGCGACAGCTACACGCTCGACGCTGCCGAAGCGGTCCGCGACGCTGACCTCGTCATCCTCTGCACCCCGGTCGGCGCCTACGCGCCGGTGATGGAGTCGATCAAGGATGCGCTGATGCCCGGCGCCATCCTCTCCGATGTCGGCTCGGTCAAGCAGCATGTGGTCAAGGTGATCGAGCCGCTGCTGCCCAGGGGCGTGCATTTCGTCCCGGCCCATCCGATCGCCGGCACCGAGCATTCCGGCCCGGCCGCCGGCTTCCCGGAGCTCTTTGTCGGGCGCTGGTGCGTGCTGACGCCGGCCAAGGAATGCGACCCGGCTGCCGCGGCGAAACTCCGTGCCTTCTGGGAAGCGCTGGGGTCCAATGTCGAGGCGATGAGCGCGGAGCACCACGACCTGGTGCTGGCGATCACCAGCCATGTGCCGCATCTGGTCGCCTACAACATCGTCGGCACGGTCAGCGATCTCGAGGCCGATACGCAGTCCGAGGTGATCAAGTTCTCGGCCTCGGGCTTTCGCGATTTCACCCGCATCGCCGCCAGCGATCCGGTGATGTGGCGCGACGTGTTCCTCACCAATCGCGACGCAGTGCTCGAAATGCTGGGGCGGTTCCTCGAGGACCTGTCCAAGCTGCAGCGTGCGGTGCGCGTAGGCGACGGGCCGGGGATGGAGGAGCTGTTCACGCGGACCCGCGCCGTGCGCCGCTCGATCATCACGGCGGGGCAGGAAACGGCGCAGGCCGATTTCGGCCGTCCGCATCCCGCAGCGGTGCCCAAGCCGCTGCCCGAGCGCGAGCATGGCGGCGGCGACGACGCCTGACGCGGCGGGCTCTAGTATAGCGGTTCGAGGTTGGCCAGCGGGATGCCGCCGATGCGGATGGCGCCGCCCGAGAACTGCAGCGCCTGCTTGAAGGTGCCGTCTTCCTGCGGCAGCCCGGCCGCCACCGCCAGGATCATCGGGTTGACGTAAGGCGCCAGCCGCTCGCGGATGCCGCGGTTGGCATAGGTGATGTCGCCTTCGAGCATGCGGTTGGCGTCGAGCCCGAGCGTACCGGACGCATCGATCAGGTCCTCGCCGTCGGTGCCGTTGATGCGCGAGACGTCGATCTTGCCGCCGGCAGCCTGCCAGGCGGCCAGCAGGTCGGCGTCGCCGTAGCGGCGGATGTCGTCGGGCAGGCCCGTGATCTGCAATTGCACTTCGCCGTCGCCATCGCCGATCTGGTAGAACTGGGCGTTCACGTCCTGGGCCACCGCATAGATGGCGAGCGCCGCGGTGCCCTTGCTGGCGTCGTGCAGTTCGGGCACGTCGATCACCTGCAGTTCTGCGTGGCTCGCCTTGGCCAGCGGCAGGTCGGAGCCGACCGTATCGACCCAGTCGAGGCCATTGCCGACCAGCGAGACGCGGGCGATGCGCCAGCCATCGCCACCGAGGCCCTGGATGAAGTCGTCCGTGGTCAGGCGGGCGCTGCCCTGCAGGTCGGCAAAGGTCAGGCGGCTCGAACTGCCGAAAAAGGCGTCGGCGGCGGTGACCGGCGAGCGGGCCGAGAACACCACATGGGCGGGATTATCCACCTGCACGCTGGCCCGGAATCCACCGGCGGTGACGGTCAGGTCCTCGGCGACCAGCGTTGCATCCGCGCAGTCGACATCGATGCGGAAGGGAAAGCCGGTGACGTTGAGCGTGCCGCAGGTCAGCTTCGGATCGATATCGCCATCATTGGCCGCCATTTGCTCGATGCTCTGCCGCACCTGGCCGGCGGCGAAGAACCAGCCGGCGCTCCAGAGGCCCGCGACGATCACGACGATCAAGAAAAGCCAGACGAATCGTTTCATGCTGTTGTCCTGGTGCGGCGACGCAGATTTGCCAGACTTCTCACCAGACTTGGCGGCGAAAGCAAGGAGCGGCAAGGCGCCATGGCAGCCGAAATCACGAGTCACTGGGTGTTCGGCTATGGCTCACTGATCTGGAACCCGGGCTTTCCCTCCATCCGGCAGGTGCCGGCGCTGCTCAACGGCGCGCATCGTAGCCTCTGCATCTATTCGCACCGGCATCGCGGCACCGAGGCGCAGCCGGGCCTCGTCTTCGGACTGGTGCATGGTGGCTCCTGCCGCGGCATGGCGTTCGAGGTCGAGGACAAGCTTTGGCCCGAGGTCGTCGACTATCTGCGCGAGCGCGAACTCGACAAGGGCGTCTATCGCGAGCAGCTGCGGCGGGTGCGGGTCGATGGCATCGGCCTGGCCGATGCGCTGGTGTTTCTGGTCGACGAGAAGCACGCGCAATATGCCGGGCGGCTGGAGGTCGCCGAACAGGCCCGGCTGGTGCGCGCGGCGCAGGGCGAATCCGGGCCGAACACCGAATATGTGTTCGAGACGGCCAAGACCCTCGCCGCGCTGGGCATTCACGACCGCTATCTGGGCGAACTGGTCGAGATGCTGGGCGGCGTGGATGTGGCGGTGACGGCCAAGAGCCTCTAGGAGCCACCCGGCCTGCTAGTTGGCGATCTTGATGGCGTCCGAAAGGATGCTGACCTCGCCGATATCCCGCTTGTCGTCCTGCCGCATGGCGCGACCCATGGCCTCTTCGTCCTTCTGGGCCTGGCCGAGGGCACGCTCATCGGCAATGGCGTCGTCGATCAGCACGATCTGCTTTTGCGCCTCGATCACGGCCTCCGCATCACCGGTCTGTGCGGCCCGCCGGCGCCGGGCGACGATGCCTTCGCGCAATTCCCGCAGCGCGTGGATATTTCCCTCGGTCATGTTCGCATTCTCCTGTCTGAAGAGAAGAAAGTCGCGAAGGGGTGTTCGGGTTGCGAGACACACGGATGCACCGGACAGCCAGTGGCTTCCGGGGATGTCAAAGAGCGTGACGGGCCCGGAGGCGGATGACCGCCTCGGTATTTGTTTTAGTGAGACGGTCTCCGCCTCCGGGTACCGGGGTTTCTGGCATTGTCCCGCGCGTCGGGAGGGGGTCGATCCTGTCTCCCCAAGGTTAACCTCCGTGCGCTTGGCCCAGCGGTTCGGGACGACTCCCCTCCGCCTCCCGGCAGTCTCCCCACAAACGTTCGTCGCGCTTCCCGT
>DASWWF010000179.1:0-2131 GCA_036401035.1 Devosia sp. | reverse complement strand
GCGTCGGGGATGTCGATGGCGAGGCCCTGCTTGAGGGTGGCGACCGAGGCCTCGAAATTCTGGAACATCACCTGCTGCTGCAGCTGCGGGGCGATCTGGTCAAGGGACGGCGGCTGGCTCATGCGCTTTTCTTCGAGCTTGATGATGTGCCAGCCGAAATCGGACTTGATCGGGTCGGAAATGGCGCCGGCTTCCATGGTGAAGGCCGCGTCTTCGAACGGCTTGACCATCATGCCCTTGCCGAAAAAGCCGAGATCGCCGCCATTCTGCTGGGCGGAGGGATCGGTCGACTTTTCCTTGGCGAGTTCAGCGAAATCCTTGCCGCCTTCGAGTTCGGTCTTGATCGCCTTGGCTTCGTCTTCGGTGGCCACGAGGATGTGGCGGGCGTGGACTTCTTCCTGGCCGGTAAAGCTCGCCACGAACTTGTCATAGGCGACTTGCAGCGCCTCGGGGGTGACCCCGGTGGCGATCTTTTCGGCGAAATAGGCGCGGCGCAGCGAGCGGTCCTCGAGATATTTGAGGCGCTGCTTGAACAATGCGGTCTGGTCCATCTGCGCGTCGCGGGCAGCCTTGGCCATCACTTTCATGTCAATCAGCACGGTGACGAGGAAGGCCTTGCGCTGCTCGGGCGGCATCTGCTGGAGTTCCTGCGCCAGATCTTCGGCGGCAAAGGAAATGTCGGCCTCGGTGATGGCCTCGCCGCCGACGGTGGCGACGACGGTCTCGGGCGTCACTTCGGCGGCCGGGGCCGCGGGCGCGGCAGGCGCCGCGGCGTCCTGCGCATGGACCGGCGCGGCAGCCAGCGCGGTCCCCAGCAGCAGGGCGGAAATCGTGAGGCGTGCCAGGCGCAAAGCGGGCTGACGATGTGAATTCATGGGTCGTCTCTCCTAAACTTGCGCACGGCCCCCGCTGGCGCGACGCGGTGGTTTGGCCGATTTTGCTTCCGTTGACAAGCTGAGGGGCCGCTCTTACATGTCGCAAGCTTTTCAAAGAGGATCGACGGGCCTGAACCCGCCGTATTTCCGGGATTTGTCGGCTCCGATAGCCGCCCCGGTCACGAGATCAAAGGAAATAGTCGATGGTGCTTGCTGCGCTCGCCAAGGCGATCTTCGGTTCGGCCAATGACCGCCAGGTGAAGAAGTACCAGCCCCGGGTCGCCGCCATCAATGCGCTGGAGCCGGAGTTTGAAAAGCTCTCCGACGATCAGCTCAAGGCCAAGACCCAGGAATTCCGCGACCTGCTGGCTGCCGGCAAGACGCTCGACGACATCATGATCCCGGCTTTCGCCACGGTCCGCGAGGCTTCCAAGCGCGTGCTCGGCATGCGCCACTTCGATACCCAGCTGATCGGCGGCATGGTGCTCAACGAGCGCTCGATCGCCGAAATGCGCACCGGTGAAGGCAAGACGCTGGTCGCCACCCTGCCGATGTATCTCAATGCCTTGGCCGGCAAGGGCGCGCATCTGGTCACCGTCAACGACTACCTGGTCAAGCGCGACGCCGCCTGGATGGGCCAGATCTACAACTTCCTCGGGCTCACCACCGGCGTCATCGTCCACGGCGTCGACGACGTGCAGCGCAAGGCGGCCTACGCCGCCGACATCACCTACGGCACCAATAACGAACTCGGCTTCGACTATCTGCGCGACAACATGAAATATGCGCGCGACCAGATGGTGCAGCGTGGCCACCACTACGCCATCGTCGACGAAGTGGACTCGATCCTCGTCGACGAAGCCCGCACCCCGCTGATCATTTCGGGCCCGTCGGACGATCGCTCGGCGCTCTACGAGACCGCCGACAAGCTGATCCCGCTCCTGGGCGAAGGCGACTACGAGATCGACGAAAAGCAGCGCTCGGCGGTGTTCACCGACCAGGGCATCGAAAAGCTCGAAGCCAACATGACCGAGTCCGGCCTGATGAAGGGCGTCTCGCTCTACGACATCGAGAACGTGGCGCTGGTCCATCACCTCAATTCCGCGCTGCGTGCGCACAAGATGTTCCAGCGCGACAAGGACTACATCGTCCGCAACGACGAAGTGGTGATCATCGACGAGTTCACCGGCCGCATGATGCCGGGCCGCCGCTATTCGGAAGGCCTGCACCAGGCGCTGGAAGCCAAGGAACACGTC
>DASWWF010000178.1:0-3418 GCA_036401035.1 Devosia sp. | reverse complement strand
CTGGCGCCGCAGGCGCAGTCGACCACGCAGCCGGGCTTCGGCTTCTTCCTCGATCCCGACATGGACGCGGACCTGCGGGTCAAGCTGCCCAAGTCGATCAACGAGTTCGATATCGACAGCGACCCGTTCGCCACCGCCAAGGCCTGAGCCTCAGACGAGGCGGTTGAGGGCTGCATATTGCAGCAGCATCACCGTCTTGGCGTCGTTGATCTCGCCCGTCCCGACCATTTCCATGGCGCGGGCGAAAGGCAGTTCGAGCACCTCGATATCCTCGCCTTCCTCGAAATGGCCGCCGCCCTCGGAGACTTTCGAGGCGGCGTCGTAGCGCGCCACGAACAGTGACAGCCGCTCGGTCACCGAGCCCGGGCTCATATAGCTGCGATAGACCTGCCGCACTTCCGAGACGCGATAGCCGGTCTCTTCCTCGGCTTCCTTCTTCGCGCAGGTCACCGGATCGTCGCCGTCGAGCTTGCCGGCGCAGACCTCGATCAGATAGCCCGGCTCCTTGTTGAAATAGACCGGGAAGCGGAACTGGCGGATCAGCACCACGGTCTTTTTCTCCTCGTTGTAGAGGAGGATGGCCGCGCCATCGCCGCGATCGTAGGTCTCGCGCAGCTGGCGCTGCCAGTCGCCGTTGCGGCGCTGCAGTTCGAGCGTCCAGCGGGTCAGCTTGCCCCAGCTTTCCGCCAGCACTTCGCTGCCGACCACTTTGACGCGCTTGTTCAGGCCTTCGTGCACCGTCGACTCTCCGATTGATTTGAGGGACTTAGCGCACCGGACCATGAACCGAAAATGAATGCCGGATTCAGTGCCGGTCCAGCCCGGCTGCACTAGAACGGTGGTCAAGCAGCGGAAGCCCAGGATGGGCCGCCCGCACCAGGGACTAGACTGATGGACCGCCTCGCCACCGCAATCATGATCGCGCTAGCCGCCTTGGTGATGAACGGGGGCATGCTGCGGGACGTCATCGCCGAGGACGCGGGCATGCGCATCGCCCTGCCTCAGCCAACCCAGAAGTCCCAGATGCCGGCGGCGTCCGGTCTCCGCAGCGAACGGGTGCTGAGCCTCTTGCTCACGCTCGAAGCGCTGCGGGCCGCGCCGGCCCTGCTCGATACGCAGAAAGTCTGACGGCAGGACAATTTCTCGCTTTGACCTGCCGCGGCGGCGCGGCTAGAAGTCTCGAACTATTCCAAACTGGAGCGCCTGCCCCTCTTGGCGGGCGACAGCGAGACCTCGATGGCTCAGCGCTTTAGGCCCGTTTCCCCACATCTGCAGATTTATCGCTTCACGTTGACCATGTTGACGTCGATTTCGCAGCGCGCGACCGGCATTGCCAACTATGTCGGCACCGGCATCCTGGCGCTGTGGCTGCTCTCGGCGGCAGTCGGCGGCACGTTCTACGACTTCACCAGCGCGGTGGTCGGTAGCTGGTTCGGCCAGCTGGTGCTGTTCCTCTATACGTGGAGCCTGTTCCACCACGCGCTGGGCGGCATCCGCTATTTCGTCTGGGATTTCACCAAGAGCATGGACCCGGCCGGGCGCGAACTGATCGTGCGCATCCAGTGGGCCGCGGCCATCGGGCTGACGCTGATCGCCTGGGCTCTGTGGGTGTGGAGGTAAGCCGATGACCGAACTCTCCCGCATCGCCAATCCCAAGACCAAGTACGGCTCGGGCAAGCACGCGACCAAGCATTTCATCACCCAGCGGGTGACCGGGGTGCTGAACCTGGCGTTCCTCATCTTCTTCATCTGGTTCGTGCTCAGCGTCGCCGGGCAGGACCGGGATGGCGTCGTGGCCACGATCGGCAGCTTCTGGGTGGCGGTGCCGCTCACGCTGCTGTTTGTCTCCGTCCCCATCCACATGCGGATCGGGATGGGCGAGTCGATCGACGACTATGTCGGCGAAGACCGCACGCACCGGCTGGCCGAAACGGTCAACACCGTGTTTTCCATCCTCGTGGCAGTGGTGGCCATCGGCTCCATCGCCAAGATCGTGTTCTGGGGTGCCTAGCTGATGGCCGCTTACGAAATCATCGACCATGAGTTCGACGTCGTGGTCGTCGGCGCCGGCGGCGCTGGCCTCCGCGCCACCTTGGGCATGGCCGAGCAGGGGCTATCCACCGCCTGCGTCACCAAGGTGTTCCCGACCCGCTCGCACACCGTGGCGGCGCAGGGCGGTATCGCCGCCTCGTTGCAGAACATGGGTCCGGATTCCTGGCAGTGGCACATGTACGACACCGTCAAGGGGTCGGACTGGCTGGGCGACAACGACGCGATGGAATATCTGGCGCGCGAGGCGCCGGCCGCCATCTACGAGCTCGAACATTACGGCGTGCCGTTCTCGCGCACCGAAGAGGGCAAGATCTACCAGCGGCCGTTCGGCGGCCACATGACCGAATTTGGCGAAGGCCCGCCGGTGCAGCGCACCTGCGCTGCAGCCGACCGTACCGGCCACGCCATCCTGCATACGCTCTACGGCCAGTCGCTGCGCCACAATGCGCAGTTCTTCATCGAGTATTTCGCGCTCGACCTGCTGATGGGCGAGGACGGGTCCTGCCAGGGCATCATCGCCTGGAAGCTCGACGACGGCACGCTGCACCGCTTCCGCGCCAAGATGACGGTGCTGGCGACCGGCGGCTATGGCCGCGCCTATTTCTCGGCGACCTCGGCCCATACCTGCACTGGCGACGGCAACGGCATGGTGGCCCGCGCCGGCCTGCCGCTCCAGGACATGGAATTCGTGCAGTTCCACCCGACCGGCATCTATGGCTCGGGCTGCCTGATCACCGAGGGTGCGCGCGGCGAAGGCGGCTATCTCGTCAATTCCGAGGGCGAGCGCTTCATGGAGCGCTATGCCCCCAACGCCAAGGATCTGGCGTCACGCGATGTGGTGTCGCGCTGCATGACCATTGAAATCCGCGAAGGCCGGGGCGTGGGTCCCAAGAAGGACCACATCTACCTCCATCTCGACCATCTCGATCCCAAGGTGCTGCACGAGCGGCTGCCGGGCATTTCGGAATCGGCGAAGATTTTCGCCGGCGTCGATCTCACCCGCGAGCCGATCCCGGTGCTGCCGACGGTGCACTACAATATGGGGGGCATCCCCACGAACTATCACGGCGAAGCGCTCGACCCGCGTCGCGGCGGGCCGGATGCGGTGGTGCCGGGCCTGATGGCGGCGGGCGAAGCGGCCTGCGCCTCGGTGCATGGTGCCAACCGCCTCGGCTCGAACTCGCTCACCGACCTCGTGGTATTCGGTCGCGCCGCGGCGCTCCGTGCCGGCAAGGTCGTCGACCGCAACGCGGCGGTGCCGCCGGTCAACAAGGCCAGCGAGGAGAAGATTCTCGCCCGCTTCGACCGGCTGCGGAATGCCAATGGCGGCACATCGACCGCGAAGCTCCGCGACCGCATGCAGCGC
>DASWWF010000177.1:0-7916 GCA_036401035.1 Devosia sp. | reverse complement strand
GTAGCGCTGCGCCAGTTGCGCCAGCACGGCCGGCACGTCGGCGCCGTCGGAGAGATAGGTCGCCAGATCGTTGAGGCCGAGCGGCTCGGACGACGCGAACAGCAGCGCTTCGGCGATGCGCAGGTTCCGTTCGGCGATTTCGTAATGCTCGGCTTCGTCGAGCTCGTCTTGCGTCATTCCGACTCGTCCTTGCGCTCCCCGGCCCGGCGCCGCACGAACAGCGGACCGAAGGCCAGGGTCTGGCGCAGTTCTACGTGCCCCTGCCGCACCAGTTCAAGGCTGGAGGCAAAGCTCGACGCCATCGCGGTGACGCGCTGCTCCGGCGCGGTGAGGTAGTCGTTGAGATAGGCGTCGAGCGGCACCCAGTCCATGCTCTCGCCGATTAGCCGTTTGAGGATATCGCGCGCCTCCTGCAGGCTCCACACCGTGCGCTCGAACAGCTGATAATCCTGCGGAATGCCGCGCTCGCGATTGGTGGCATAGGCCTTGAGCAAGTCGTAGAGGCTGGCCTCCCAGAGGTTGCGGCGCTGCACGGTGATCGGCTCGGGCATGCCCCGGGCATAGACCTGCAGCCCCAGCCGCGGCCGGTTCATCAGCTGGTTAGCGGCATTGCGCATCGCCTCCAGACGCTTCAGCCGGAACTGCAGCAGCGCCGCCATCATCTCGCCCGACGGCTCGTCGTCGCTGGCTGCCTGCGGCACCATCAGCCGGCTCTTGAGATAAGCCAGCCAGGCCGCCATCACGAGGTAGTCGGCTGCGATCTCGATGCGCTTTTCGCGCACCGTCTCGATGAACTGCAGATATTGCTCGGCGAGCGCCAGGATCGAGATATGCGACAGGTCCACCTTCTGCCGCCGCGCCAGTTCGAGCAGCAGATCGAGCGGGCCCTCGTAGCCGGCCACATCGACATAGAGCACCTCGTCCGCAGGCGTTTCTGCCGGCGGCTCGAACCAGTCGGTTGAAGGTGTCGTCATTGCCGCTGCCTGAGAGCCATGCCAAACGCTACTTTAGCGTAACCGGCAAGTCACCCCTCATCCGGCCTTCGGCCACCTTCTCCCACAGGGGGAGAAGGCATTGGGGCGCGATCTCGCAATTCCCTTCTCCCCTCGTGGGAGAAGGTGCCCGGAGGGCGGATGAGGGGGAAAGCCGCCCTCTCCGCCCCACCGAAATCAGCCGCCGGAAGCCATGCAGTCGCCGCCGTTCGCCTTGATCGACGAGCAGATGGACGAAGCTTCCTGCAGCGACGAGGTCGGGACGCGGACGCGGTAGTAGATACCCTTCTGGCCCAGGTCGGCGCGCTGGATATAGGGCTGGGCGCCGCCCCAGAGCGAGCCGAAGCGCGACTGGGCGTTGCGGAGCGAGGCCTGGGCCTCGGCTTCGCTGCGCTGGGCCGCGATCTGCACGTAGGGGCCGGACTGGCCACCCGAGCTTGCCGACGGCGCCGGAGCAGCAGCCACGGGCGTCGCCGGAGTTTCCTCGATGGCGGCGGTCAGGTCCACGGGGCGATTGGCGCCGCCCACCATGGTCGTGCGATCGGAGGGACGTGGCATCGGCGCAGGCGCGACCCGGGTCGGGTCGATCGTGGCCGGCAGGCTGGCGGCAGCCGACGGTTCCTGCGTCGTGGCCACCAGGGCCGTCACGGCGTTGGGGTCGACTTCCGCCGTCACCGGTGTTTCGCCGGCAATGGCCGCGGCGATCGCATCAGGCTGCACTTCGGACGTCTCGACGCTGGCGAGCAGTTCGGACGGTTGCGCTTCGGCGCCGGGAATTTCGGGAACCGTGGGACGCGCGACCGGCAGCACTTCGTTGCCGGCGACGGCTTCGTCGCCCGGCACGATGGTGCCGTCAGGACGCACGGTCACGGTGCGAACCTTGCGATTGGCGAGGCCGCCCTCGGTATCCTCCGGCTCGGTGCCGACGACACGGGCCACTTCGGTGGGCGCCGCGCCTTCGGTCTCGTCGCGGGAGACCAGCGTCTCGTTGGGCTCAGGCGTCGTCCGGCCTTCGATCTGGTTGAACAGGCCCGTGGCCGCCGGAGCAGCAGATTCGGCCGAGGCGACAACCGGAGCCGGTTGCTTGGCCGAACCGACTTCGGCGGTCAGCACCGGGGCGGTCGACGGATCGGCGCGGCCCATGCCCAACACCCAGTAAAGCCCGAGGCCGGCGGCTAGCAGCAGGGTGCCGGCGACGGCCATGCCGATATACTGGCGGGCGCCGCTCGAAACGCCGCGCGACTTCGGCGGCTTGACCTTCATGCGCTTGACCGGCCGGCGGTCTTCCGCGTCGAGATGATCGACATGGTCGACGCGCGCGCCGGTGGCGGCAGCGGCAGCGAGAATCGCGTCCTCGGCCGAACGCATCGGCGGTTCGCGATCCTTGAGTTCAGTGCGCCGCGGCGCGAACGCCGTGTTGAGCGGCGGCACCACCGGAGTCGCCGGGGGCGGCGGCGCGAGCGTCACGGTCGGGGCCTTTTCGGGCGGCGACAGTTCCACCCGAACGGCTTCGCCGATCAGGCTCTCGATCTCGTCCATCGGATCGGGTTCGGCGCGCGGCGCGGGAGCCGGCGCAGCGGCAGATGCCGCGGACCTGCCCGGCAGCCCGAAGACGGGTGCCACGGCGAAACGGTCGGCCTCGACGCGCTGCGGCTGGGCCTGCGGCGCCGGACGCGGCGCGGGCATCGGCGCCGGACGGCTGCCGGTCGGCTTGGCCACCAGCACGGGTGCCTGGTTGGGGTTGGCAAAGCTGCGCACCGGCGCGGGCTGCACGGGCGCGGCCTGCATCGGAGCCGGCTGGATCGGCGCTGGCCTCGGCGCAGCGACCGGAGCGGGCGCCGGAGCCGGAGCCTCGTCCTCTCCTTCGGCAGCATCGAGTTCGGCCGCGATCAAGTCGGCGATCGGGTCGTGCACGGGCTTGTCACTGTCGCCGCTGGCACTGGCCGGCGGCTCGTTGCCGAAGCCGAAATCGAAGTCGAAACCGTCACCGGCCGGCGCATTGGCGGGCATTGACGGGGCCGAAACCACCGGCGCCGGCGCGGCAGCCAGAGGCGCGGGCGCCACGCTGGGCTCGACGCGATTCATCGGCACCGGCTTGAAACTCGGAGCGGGCTTGGCCTCGGCTACTGGGGCGGCGGGAATCGGACGCGGCTCGACGGCCGGCGCCGGGGCCGCCGGCGCGGATTTGAGCGGTACGCTCAGCACCGGCTCGCTGGCCATCGGAGCCGGCTGCGGCGCGGGTTTGGGCACTTCGCGCGACTGCCAGTTGGTCATCGGCTCTGGTGCGATCACCGGGGCAACGCCGGGCGGGCGACCGAAGTCGAACTGACCGCCGGGCTTGGACTCGGCCTGCGGCGCCGGAGCAGCGCTCGGGGCCGGCGGCACGATGGCGGGTTCGGCGGCAGCCGCGACGGGCTGGCTCATGCCGGGAATACGGATGGTCGGGGCAGCAGCGGGCTTGGGGGCCTCGGGAGCAGGCGCGGCGGCTGCGGGGGCAGCGGCCGGCGCCGGGCTCGGCATGCCCGGAATACGGAGCGGCGCTGCCGAAGCGACGGTCGCTTCGTTCAGCGGCTGCATCTTGAGTGCAGGCTTGGCCTCGGGTTCGCCGCCCTGTGCGTTGCTGGCCATGAGCTTGGCAAGCTCGGCAATCAGGTCGTCGGACTTTTCCTGGCTCTCTGACATCTGCTGCGGCTTCGCTGTCACGGGTGTGCAGCGCCCTCTATGTTACTGGTCCCCGCACGACCCCCGCCGAGCGTAGCGGGCCAGAAATCATGTCAATGCGCCCGAATTATGAAAGCTCGGCTGGTGCGGAGACTCCCAATATTCCCAGGCCGTTGACCAATACCTGACGCACCGCCCCTACCAGTGCGAGTCGAGCTAAAGTCAGTTTTGGATTGTCGGCGTTAACAAAGCGTAAGCCAACATCTTCCTTGCCCTTGGCCCAGAAGCCGTGGAAGGCCCCCGCGACCTCGTAAAGGTAGAATGCGACACGGTGCGGCTCGTGCGCAAGCGCCGCCTGCGTCACTGTGCGCGGCCACTGCGCGATCGCCCGGATCAACTCCAGATCAGCGGGCGAGGAAAGCAGTTCCACGTCTGCAGTCCTGAGTGCCGACTCGGAGGTGTCGAGCGCCGGCAGGTCCTTTTCGGCATTGCGGAACACCGAGCAGGCCCGGGCATGGGCGTACTGCACGTAGAACACGGGGTTGTCGCGCGTCTGTTCCTTGACCTGAGCGAAGTCGAAGTCCATCGCGGCGTCGTTGCGCCGGTAGGTCAGCATGAAGCGCACGGCGTCGGCGCCAACTTCCTCGACCACATCGGCCAGCGTCACCAGGTCGCCCGAGCGCTTGCTCATCTTGAACGGCTCGCCGTTCTTCATGAGGCGCACCAGCTGGCAGATCTTGACGTCCATGTCGGCTTCGCCGTGCGACACGGCCTTCACCGCCGCCTTGAGCCGGCTGACATAGCCCGAGTGATCGGCGCCGAGCACATTGATCATGTGCTTGAAGCCGCGCAGATATTTGTCGCGGTGATAGGCGATGTCGGCGGCGAAATAGGTATAGCTGCCGTCGGACTTGACCAGCGGCCGGTCGACGTCGTCGCCATAGTCGGTGGCGCGGAACAGCGTCTGCTCGCGGTCTTCCCAGTCTTCCGGCGTCTTGCCCTTGGGCGGCTCGAGCCGGCCCTGGTAGACCATGCCCTGCTCGCGCAGCCAGGCGAGCGTGGTGTCGATCTCCTTGCCCTGCCCGTGCAGCGTGCGCTCGGAAAAGAACACGTCGTGATGGATGTTGAGCTTGGCGAGGTCGGCCTTGATGAGCTCCATCATCGCCGCCAGCACGCGCTCCTTGACCAGCGGGATCACCTCGCTGTCGGGCTTGCCGAGCAGGCTGTCGCCGAATTCGGCCTTCAGTGCCTCACCCACCGGAATGAGGTAATCGCCCGGATAGAGCCCCGGCGGGATTTCGATCGTCTCGCCCAGCGCCTCGCGGTAGCGCAGCAGGGTCGAGCGGGCCAGCGTATCGATCTGGCTGCCAGCGTCGTTGATGTAATATTCACGGCTCACATCATAGCCGGAATAGGCCATGAGCGAGGCCAGTGTGTCGCCGAACACGGCGCCACGCGTATGACCCACATGCATCGGGCCGGTCGGGTTGGCCGAGACATACTCGACATTGACCCGCTCGCCCTTGCCGATGTCGGACTTGCCGAAGTCGCCGCCCTGCTCGCCGACGGAACGCAGCACGCTGAACCAGATCGGGCTATTGAGCCGGAAGTTCAGAAAGCCCGGCCCGGCGACCTCGACCGAGGCCACGTCCTTGTCGTCCTTGAACGCATTGGCGAGCGCGGTGGCGATTTCGCGCGGGTTCTTGCCCAGCGGCTTGGCAACGACCATCGCGGCATTGCTGGAGAGATCGCCATGTGCGGCATCTCGCGGCGGCTCCACCACCAGGCGCGCCAGCGCCTCCTCGGTCACATCCGGATAGAGCGACGTGAGGGCGGCCGACACGCGGTCCGCGAAGATGGCGAAAACGTCCATTGGTCTGGTTCTTTCAACAACCACGAAGGGCGGAGAGGCCCTAGCCTATGCGGGCTTTTGCGTCAAACAGCGCCGCATGCTGCTCTTCGGCATAGGGGTCGGTCATGCCGGCGACGAAGTCGCAGACGATGCGCGCCCGGCCGATATCGCTTTCGCTTCGTCGATACGCCTCGGCCCAGCGGCCAGGCATCTCCGCCCCGCCCATATAGGCGTCGAACAGTTCACCTACGAGCCGCTCGCTCTGGCGCACCGGCCCCATCACCTGCTCGGAGCGATAGACCTTCTCGAACAGGTACGCCTTGAGGCCGCGCACCGCCTCGCCGAACTCCTCGGAAAACAGGATCAGCGTCTGGCCGGCATTGCGCACGTCCCAGACGTTCTTGGGCGATGCATATTCGATCGCGTCCATGCTGGTGGCGATCACGTCCTCGATCGCCGCCGTGATCAGCCGCCGCTGCACTTCATGGGCCTTGCGGCTGGGCTCGATATCGGGCCAGCGGGCTTCCACCTGCCGCACCAGGGGCCCGACCAGCGGCACCACGGCGAGATCGCCTAGCGTGATCAGCCGCGCCCGCAGCGCGTCGTCGATGTCGTGGGCGTTGTAGGCAATGTCGTCGGCAATTGCCGCCACCTGCGCCTCGAGCCCCGCATGAGTCTCGGGCGGCATGAAGCCGGGCATGGGGATCTCGCTGAGGTCGATATCCGCCGGCACCGGACCGTTGTGCTTGAGAATCCCCTCGAGCGTTTCCCAGGTCAGGTTGAGCCCGTCATGTTCGGCGTATCGGTTTTCGAGCCGGGTGACGACGCGCAGCGCCTGCAGGTTATGATCGAAGCCACCGAATGGCTTCATCTTGTCGTTCAGAATGCGTTCACCTGCATGGCCAAACGGTGTGTGACCGAGGTCGTGAGCCAGCGCCACGGCCTCCGCCAGGTCCTCGTTGAGCCGCAAAGCGCGGGCAATCGAGCGCGCCATCTGGCTGACTTCCAGCGTATGCGTCAGCCGCGTGCGGAAATGCTGGCCCTCGTGATGGAGGAAAACCTGGGTCTTGTATTGCAGCCGCCGGAACGCGGTCGAATGGATGATGCGGTCCCTATCCCGTTGAAATTCCGAGCGGGTTGGGCTTTGCGAGGTGCCGTAGAGGCGGCCGTTGCTCAGCGCCGGATCGGAAGCATAGAAGGCCAGCTCGCCCATTTTCCGCGCCAAAGCCCTTTTCATCGTCACTCGACGATATTAGATTTGACCTACGCGCTTCCGCGCCTGAAGGTATCCCATGACCGACGTTGCTCTAGCACCAAAAGATGTCGTTTTGACAGACCGCGCCGCCCGCCGGATCGGAAAAATCCTTGCCAAACAAGGCGAAGGCACGGTGCTGCGCATCCAGGTGGCCGGTGGCGGCTGCTCCGGCTTCCAGTACGAATACAAGCTCGGCAAGGATTCCCCGACTGCTGACGACCTCGTCCTCACCAAGGGCGACGCGACGGTGCTGATCGATTCCCTCAGCCTCGAATTCATGGGCGGCGCCGAGATCGACTATGTCGACGACCTGATCGGCCAGTCCTTCGAGATCCGCAATCCCAACGCCGTCGCCGGCTGCGGTTGCGGCACCAGTTTTGCCGTCGCAAACTGATTGAATTTCAGGGCGTTGCGTCCTAGCCTCCTCCCAAAGGGGAGGCATTTACATGAGCCTGAAAGACAACGTTGACGCGGCAATCGATGCCGCGCTGGTGAGTCGTATTGTCGGCTGCACCGTGATCGTCCAGCAGAACGGCAAGGAAATCTACGCGCGCAGCGCTGGTCTCGCCGACCGCGAGGCCAACACGCCGCTCAAGCGCGACGCCATCTGGCGGCTCGCCTCGGTCACCAAGCCCATCGTCGCCACCGCCGCCCTGCGCATGCTGGAGGAAGGCCTCCTCGGGCTCGACGATCAAGTGACCAAATTCCTGCCCTATTTTACGCCGCCGAGCCCCGATGGCGTGGTGCGCCCGATCACCCTGCGCCAGCTTTTCGCCCACACCTCCGGCCTTTCCTACGAGACGACGCCGCGCGATGTGGCACCGGGCATGTCTGGTCCGATCATCACGCTCGAAGAGAACCTCCGCCGCTTGGCCAAGGCACCGCTGCTGTTCGCGCCGGGCACCGGCTGGGCCTATGGCACCAGCATCGACGTCCTCGGCGGCGTGGTGGCGGTGATCAATGGTTCGAGCCTTGAAGCCGCGGTGAAAAAATACGTCGCCGGTCCGCTGGGCATGAAGGACTGGGGCTTCACCCCGACCGAGCCCGCCCGCGTCACGGCCAACTACTGGAACGGCGAGCTGCCCGTGCCCTCGATCGTACCGCCGGCCCGGATCACCATGGACAACCGCCAGGGCACGATGTGGGAGGTCGATCG
>DASWWF010000176.1:0-10191 GCA_036401035.1 Devosia sp. | reverse complement strand
CCAGGCGTCCTGCCGGGTGCCAACGCGGCCGCCGATGAAGCGGACGGTATCGGGATCGGCCCACATGTCGGCCATGTCGGCGAAGTCGTCGCGGCTATGCAGGTCGAGCACGAGCCGCTCGGTTTCGATACGCAAAGGGAGTCTCCGGCCGGGTGGGTCGGAGTCCCTTCTAGCGCATTTTGAATGGTCGCGCTTTCGAACCGGAAAAGTCTGCAACTTTTCCTGAAAACGCTCCGGTCAGTTCATCGCCGCAAAACGCTCGTCGAAGGCATAGCCGGCGCCGCGCACGGTGCGGATCGGGTCGGCTTCGCTGGCGCGGCGGTTGATGGCCTTGCGCAGGCGCCCGACATGGACGTCCACGGTGCGTTCGTCGACATAGACGTCGTTGCCCCAGACGCCGTCGAGCAGTTGCTCGCGCGAATAGACGCGGCCCGGATGCCGCATCAGATATTCGAGCAGGCGATATTCGGTCGGCCCGAGATGGACTTCGCGGCCGGCGCGGCGGACGCGGTGGCTGGTGCGGTCGAGTTCGAGGTCGCCGGCCTTGAGCACGTTGGTGACGAGCTGCGGGCTGGAGCGGCGCAGCAGGGCCTGGATGCGGGCCTGCAGTTCCGGGATCGAGAAGGGTTTCACCACATAGTCGTCAGCGCCGGTGGCGAGGCCGCGGACACGTTCCTCTTCCTCACCGCGCGCAGTGATCATGATGATCGGGATGCGCGCGGTTTCTTCCTTGGCGCGCCAGCGGCGGCAGAGCTCGATGCCGGAGAGGCCGGGCAGCATCCAGTCGAGCAGGATCAGGTCGGGCAGGCTTTCGCGCATCAGCTCGGCAGCCTCGTCGCCGCTGGCGGCGGTGGAGACGCGGAAACCCTCGGCCTCCAGGTTGTAGCGGACCATGAGGGCGAGGTCGGCCTCGTCCTCCACGATCAGAATGGTGGGCGCCATGTCGAACCCCTTTAGGCCTGCTGGCGGGCTTGCTCGTCGGCGCCGAGGTGGCGGCCGGTTTCGAGATAGTAGGCCGCCTCGGCGACGTTGGTGGCGTGGTCCCCCACGCGTTCGAGACTCTTGGTGCAGAACAGCAGATGCGTGCACTGCGTGATGTTGCGCGGATCTTCCATCATGTAGGTGAGGAGTTCGCGGAACAGCGAGGTGTGCATGGCATCGACTTCGTCGTCGCGGCTGCAGACTTCGACGGCGGCCTGCGCATCGTGGGTGGCGTAAGCGTCGAGCGCGGCCTTCAGCTGGCGTGCAACGAGGTCAGCCATATGCTTGACGCCGTTGTAGAATTTCGGCGCCAGGCTCAGGGTCTCGATCTGCAGGGCGCGCTTGGCCAGCTGCTTGGCCATGTCACCGGTGCGTTCGAGGTCGTTGGCGACCTGGATCGAGGTCACCACCATGCGAAGGTCGGCGGCCATGGGCTGGCGGCGCGCGATGATGGAGACGGCCATGTCGTTGATGCGCTGCTGCATCTCGTCGATGCGCTTGTCGCGCTGGCGCAGCTCCTGCGCCTGGGCGTGGTCGAGGCGGAGGAGCACGGTGACCGAGTCCTGGATCGCCTGTTCGACCATGCCGCCCATCGCCGAAATGGTGCTGCGCAGCGCGGTGAGTTCATCCTCGTAGGAGGAAACGATGTGCTCGTTGAGGGCCATTGAAATATCCTCCTCAGGTCAGCCGATACGGCCGGTGATGTAGTCCTGCGTCTTCTTGTTCACCGGGTTGGTGAAGATGTCCTCGGTCTTGCCCTCTTCGATGAGCTTGCCGAGGTGGAAGAAAGCGGTCTTCTGGCTGACGCGGGCGGCCTGCTGCATCGAGTGGGTAACGATGACGATGGTGAACTTCTCACGCAGTTCGTCGATCAGTTCCTCGATGACGGCGGTGGCGATCGGGTCGAGCGCCGAGCACGGCTCGTCCATCAGCAGCACTTCGGGCTGCGTGGCGATGGCGCGGGCGATGCAGAGGCGCTGCTGCTGGCCGCCCGAGAGCCCGGTGCCGGGTTCGGCGAGGCGGTCCTTGACCTCGTCCCAGAGACCGGCACGGCGGATCGAAGAGACGACGATCTCGTCGAGGTCGGCCTTGGTATGGGCGAGGCCGTGAATCTTCGGGCCGTAGGCGACGTTCTCGTAGATCGACTTGGGGAACGGGTTGGGCTTCTGGAACACCATGCCGACGCGGGCGCGCAGTTCGACGACGTCGATCGAGGGGTTGTAGATGTCCTCGCTGTCGAGGCTGATGAGCCCCGTGACACGGCAGCTGTCGATGGTGTCGTTCATGCGGTTGAGCGAGCGCAGGAAGGTCGACTTGCCGCAGCCCGAGGGGCCGATCAGCGAGGTCACCTGGTTGGCTTCGATGGCGAGGTCGACATCGAACAGCGCCTGCTTGTCACCGTAGAACACGCATACTTTGTCGCCGGTCATCTTGGGCGGCATGTTCCGGGCAGCGGCCGGGGCAGAGGTCTGGGTCTGGATGCTCATGATCTTTGGGTCCGGGCTTTCCGTAACGGTTACCAGCGGCGCTCGAAGCGGCGGCGCAGGATGATGGCGGTGATGTTCATGATGGCGAGGAAGACGAGCAGCACGATGATGGCGCCCGAGGTGCGTTCGACGAAAGCGCGCTCGGCCTCGTTGGTCCACATGAAGATCTGCACCGGCAGCGCCGTCGCCGGCTGCAGCGGGTTGGTCGGCGCATCGGCGACGAAGGCCACCATGCCGATCAGCAGCAGCGGCGCCGTCTCCCCCAGCGCACGCGCCAGGCCGATGATGGTGCCGGTGAGAATGCCGGGCGTCGCCAGCGGCAGCACGTGGTCGAACACCATCTGCATTTTCGATGCGCCGACACCCAGCGCCGCGGTGCGGATCGAAGGCGGCACCGAGCGCAGCGCGGCGCGGGTGGCGATGATGATGGTCGGGAGCGTCATCAGCGTCAGCACCAGCCCACCCACGATCGGGGCCGAGCGCGGCATGCCGAAGAAGTTGATGAACACCGCCAGGCCAAGGAGACCGAAGACGATCGAGGGCACGGCGGCGAGGTTGTTGATGTTGACTTCGATGAAGTCGGTGAAGCGGTTCTTCTTGGCGAACTCTTCGAGATAGATCGAGGCGGCGACGCCAACGGGCACGCCAACCAGCACGACGATCAGCATCATGAAGGCCGAACCGATCAGCGCCACGCCGAGACCGGCGCTTTCCGGGCGGCTCGAAGCGCCGAAGGTGAGCAGGCCCCAGTTGAACTCCGTGGTCAACTGACCGGCCGACTTCAACTGGTTCATCCAGGTGATCTGCTGGTCGTCGATCTTGCGGCGCGACTCGTCGACCGCGAGATCGACCTGGCCCTTGTTGGCGCTGTCGAGGTCGCCGGAGGCGAGAAGGCTCACGGGCTGCGTGGTGCCGATGATGTCGGGGTTGGCGACCACCAGCGCACGAAGCTGCGCCCGGGTGCTGTCCGACACGATGTTCCCGACCTTGCGCAAGGCGGCGCGATCATCCGGGCTGATGCCGAGAACCTTGGCTACCGCATTGCGAGCGACGGTCGGGTAGTTCGCCGTCACCAGCACCTGCGGATTGGTAGCGCGCTCGTTGTCCTTGTCGATGATCTGCGGATCGAAATAGACCGGCACGGTGATCGCGGTCTGGACGAAGGCGGTGTAGCCCTTCGAGATGATCGAAACGAGCAGGATGGCGAGGAAGCCGATGCCAATGCAGATCGCGACGAGGCCATAGAGGCGGAAGCGGGTCTCGGCAGCGTGCCGGCGCTTCAGGCCGATGTCACGGCGGGCGGGAGCAGCGGTGGTGGCGGCGATGGATGACGACGACATGGCGGCCTCGGTCATTCGTACTGCTCCCGGTACTTGCGGACGATGTAGAGGGCATAGACGTTCATGCAGAGCGTCACGACAAAGAGGGTGAGGCCGAGCGCGAAGGCGACCAGCGTCTGTGGCGAGTTGAACTCGAGGTCGCCGGTGAGCTGATTGACGATCTTGACCGTGATGGTGGTCATCGCCTCGAACGGGTTGATCGAGAGGCGCGCGGCCACGCCGGCCGCGAGCACCACGATCATGGTTTCGCCGATGGCGCGCGAGGCGGTCAGCAGCAGGGCGCCGACGATACCGGGCAGCGCCGCCGGCAGGATCACCTTGCGGATGGTTTCAGACCTGGTGGCGCCGAGCGCCAGCGAGCCGTCGCGCATGGCGCGGGGCACGGCGGTGATCACGTCGTCAGAGAGCGAGGAGACCACCGGGATCAGCATCACGCCCATCACGAGGCCGGCGGTGAACACTGACTGGGCCTGGATGAACGGCGTACCGCCTGAGAGCACCGCCGACAGATCGCGGAGGAATGGCCCGAGCGTCACCACGGCGAAGATGCCATAGACGATCGTCGGGATGCCGGCGAGCAGTTCGAGCAGCGGCTTGACCGTCGAGCGGAGCTTCGGGGACGCGTATTCACCCATATAGACGGCGGCCATCAGGCCGACCGGCACGGCGAAGAGCATCGAGACGAAGGCGATGTAGAGCGTGCCGGCGAGCAGCGGGATGAGACCGAACTGGCCTTCCTGACCAGCCGAGCCGGCCGCCGCGAAGCGCGGGTCCCAGACGGTGCCGAAGAAGAAGTTCAGCGGGTTCACCTCGGAGAAGAAGTGAATGGTCTCCGAGAGCATCGAGAGCACGATGCCGACGGTGGTGAGAATGGCGATGGTGGAGGCGCCCAGCAGCGTCCAGAGGATCACCGCCTCGACCTGGTTGCGGGCGCGCAGGCGGAGCTTGATGCGCGACAGGGCGTAAGCCGCGCCGCCCAGCGCCAGGATGATGGAGAGGACGGCACCGATGGTGCGCGCCAGCGAGGCCTGGTTGTTTGCCGCAACCCCGAGGCCGATCATGTAGTCCTCGGTGCTCGTGGCGAGCGTGATGCCCTGGGCCGCGGCGAGTGGACGAAGTTCTTCCGTGGTCGCCGGGACTGCCGCGCCGGTGGCGCCGATGGCTTCGAGGGCGTCGGCCACATTGTGCACCATGCCGAGCACGAGGCTCTGGTTGGCGGTGCCGGCGGGGAGGCCGGCGCGGACGCTCTGTTCCACCATGTAGCTCGACCCGGCGGACCAGATCAGCAGGACGATCAGGGCGGGGATGGTGGCGAAGATGAAGACGAGCCAGCCGTGATAGCGCGGCAGGGAATGGGCAAAGAGCTTGTTGGCGACGGGCTGCGCGTGGCGGTCATTTCGGCCGGCGAGCGCCGCGGAGCTCTGCGCTTCCGCCCGCTGTGCACCCAGGAAGTACCCCACCGCGCCGATGCAGAGGATGATCGTCAGGACCCAGAACGCCGACATGATGTTCCCTGTGCGTGTTGGCCATCAGGCTCTTTTGTGGAAACCGCGGGTCCCGTGGGACCCGCAGCCAGTCGTGTTGCCCGGATTGGGCAGATTACATCGTGGT
Source organism: Devosia sp. (assembly GCA_036401035.1). Classification (GTDB taxonomy): domain Bacteria; phylum Pseudomonadota; class Alphaproteobacteria; order Rhizobiales; family Devosiaceae; genus Devosia_A. Next base: position 4,772 of record DASWWF010000176.1, on the reverse strand, counting down.
GCCGGCTTCGAAGGCGGCGCGGGCAGCGTCGCGCTCGGCATCGGGGGCGGCCACGAGGCCATATTCGGCCAGCGGCGAGTCCGGGCCGACCATGTCGTCCGAGAGGAAGAACTCGACATATTCCTTGAGGCCCGGGATGACGCCGAGGTGAGCCTTCTTCACGTAGAAGAACAGCGGGCGCGAGACCGGGTATTCACCCGACGAGATCGTCTCGACCGACGGGACGATGCCGCCGACGGTGGCGACCTTCAGCTTGTCGGCATTGTTCTCGTAGAAGGCGAGACCGAACACACCGACACCGGTCTTGTTCGAGTCGATGCGGGCGAGCGTCTCGGTGTAGTCGCCGTCGATATCGACAGCCTTGCCGTCCTTGCGCACTGCGATGCAGGTGTCACCGAGTGCGTCCTCGGCAACGCCGGCGGCCGTCAGGGCAGCCTCGTCACAGCCAGCGGCCAGCAGCTTTTCTTCGAACACTTCGCGGGTGCCGTGCTTCTCGCCCGGGATGTAGGCGGCGATTTCCCATTCCGGGAAGGCCGGGTTCACTTCGTTCCACTTGGTGTAGGGGTTGTCGACGAGCTTGCCGTCAACGATGACCTGGGCAGCGAGAGCCTTGTAGATGTCCACCGGCTGGATGGCGAAGTCCGGGCCGTTGATATCGGTGGCAAAGACGATGCCGTCATAGCCGATCTTGACTTCCTGGACGTCGGTGACGCCGTTGGCCTTGCAGGTCTCGAGCTCGTCGGCCTTGATGGCGCGCGAGGAATTGGCAATGTCGATCTTGTCTTCGCCGACGCCTTCGCAGAACTGCTTGATGCCGGCGCCCGAACCACCCGACTCCACGACCGGAGTCTTGAAATCCGGATAGGTCTCGCCAAACGTCTCGGCGACGATCTTGGCATAGGGCAGGACGGTGGACGAACCGGCAACCTGGACCTGGTCACGCGCGACAGCGGCGCTGGTCAGCGCAATGATCGCGGCGCTCGCGTAAAGTGCAATTTTCATTTGTTATCCCTTTTCGGACTGGAGGGGCCGAAACCCGGTCAACGGACCTGGTTTTGCCCCGGCCGTTCTCGACGGGCCGGACCCTATTAGGCCTTGCCCGCAAGTTTTATGACAGACGGGCAACATATTTGTGACAGTCTAATGCGTTGATTTCGCTGCACTTCCACTGACACCGAACTGTCTTTATGTGTGGAAAGTCACAAATGTCACCGAGGGAGCAGGACCTCGACCCGAGTCCCCTGCCCCGGCTGGCTCCTGATCGACAGGGCTCCGTGGTGGCGAGCCAGGATGTGCTTGACGATGGCAAGGCCCAGGCCAGTGCCCTTCTTCTGTCGGCTGGCGTCGGCATCGACCCGATAGAAGCGTTCCGTCAGGCGTGGCACGTGCTCGGCCTCCACGCCGACGCCATAGTCGGTCACCGAGACCTGCCAGCGCGCCGCGTTGCCATTGGCCTGCGCCAGGGCGACATCGACCTTGCCGCCGTCGCCGCCATATTTGACGGCATTCTCGATGAGGTTCTCGAACACCTCATAGAGTTCATCGCGATCGCCGACGGTGACGACATCCTCGTCGGGCAGCCCCAGGTTCACCACGACCTTGGCCTCGGTCGCCTGGTTCTGCAGGCCCTCCTTGACCTCGCGGAGGAGGCCGGTGAGTTCGACCTTGCCGGTGGGCCGGACATGCTGGCGCATCTCGATGCGCGAGAGCGACAGCAGGTCGTCGATGAGCTTGCTCATCCGACCCGCCTGATTGCGCATGATGTGCAGGAATTTCTCGCGGTTGGCGGTGTCGTTGGCGGCCGGACCCAGCAGCGTGTCGATGAAGCCGATCAGCGAGGTCAGCGGCGTGCGCAGTTCATGGCTGACATTGGCGACGAAATCGGTGCGCATGGAATCGAGCCGCCGCTGGTCGGTGAGGCTCTGCAGGGTCGCCACCAGCACCCCTTCCTCGCCGGCGAAGCGCGAGACCGAAACCTTGTGCCAGGTTTCGTTCGGCACCGTCAGGTGCAGTTCAACCGTCTGGCGCTGGCCGGTGCGCCGCACCGCCTCGACAGCGCTGAGCATGGCGGGCGAACGCATCGAAAAGGCGATCGGACTGCCATCGACGAGGCCGGGGAACTGCTCGATCGCCGCCGGGTTGCGGTGGACGATGGCGGAGCGCCGATCGAGGATGATGCAGGGGTCGGGCAGCGCATCGGCCATGTCGCGCACCGTCTGGTCGCGCAGGCTGTCGCCGGCCTCGGTGCCGATGGCCGCCGGATTGGCGATCTCGACCGCGCCGGGGATCACGATTGCCAGCAGCACGATGGCTGCATAGAGCGCGGCAAGCGTGAAGGCCGGCACATAGCCGAAGCCGGCAAGTCCGAGGAACACGCCCAGGATCGAGAGCAGCAGGGTCAGCCGGTCCAGCAGGCGCGATTTCGAGCGTCGCCAGAAGGCACCGGTCCGGTTCTGCACGTCAACGGCCATTGCCCATCACTTCCACCTGCGGCGACCCGATTCGCGGCGCTTGCATGATAGTGGGCTTCATAGCACGTTCATGACAGTGCAGGAGGCAGCGTTAGATGGCCGAGATTTCCGAGGGATTTGACCTCGACAACCCCAAGCTCCCCAAGTCGATCCAGCGTGCGGCGCTTGGCTCTGGGCATTTCCCCTACGACGAGAAGCTCGACGGCGACGCCTATGAGGAACAGCTGCTTGCCGCGCAGCAGCAGCTGGCGCTGTTCCAGGAGCACATGGCCAAAAATGGCGAGCGGGTGGTGATCCTGTTCGAGGGTCGCGATGCGGCAGGCAAGGGCGGCACCATCGGCGCATACCTGCAGGAGCTGAACCCGCGCTTCAACATGTCCGTGGCGCTGCCCAAGCCGAGCGATCGCGAGCAGACTCAGTGGTATTTCCAGCGCTATGTCGACTGGCTGCCGGCCGCCGGCGAACAGGTCCTGTTCGACCGCAGCTGGTACAACCGCGCCGGGGTCGAGCCGGTGATGGGTTTCTGCACGCCTGAACAGACCACCAAGTTCCTCAGGAACGTACCGCAGTTCGAGGAGCAACTGGTCGAAGACGGCATCCGGCTTTTCAAGTTCTACCTGTCCATCGGCCGCGAGATGCAGATGAAGCGGTTCCACGACCGCCGCCATGACGTTCTCAAGCGCTGGAAGCTCTCGCCGGTCGACCTCGAGGCCCTCCGGCGCTTTGACGCCTATACCGAAGCGCGCAACCGCATGCTGGAAACCACCAGCACCAAGCCCGCCCCCTGGCGCGTCGTCCTCGCCAACGACAAGCGCCGCACCCGCGTCAACGTCATCCGCGCCGTGCTGCACAAGCTCGACTATGCCGGCAAGGACGAGACGACGCTGGGCGAGATCGACGGCAAGATCGTGCTCAGTGCCGAGGATTTCCTGGACAAGCACCGGGACGACTAGGAAACTGCCCCTTTGACCAACCGGTCAAAAATCTCCACAACCCCCTTTGACTTCGACACGAAAAGTCATTCAACTGTCATTTGACTGAGCGGGGCTGGTGGGAGCCTCGCCGCAGCGTCAGGACGGATCGTGATCCGCCCGCGGGGGCAATATGGTTGGGACCGAGGCAGGCGTCCGCACCGATGCGGAACTCCTTCCGCCAGTGGTGACGATCAACGCCGCAGGGGCTTCGCCCTTTGTGCTGGTCTGCGATCATGCTTTCAACCGCATCCCGCATCACTACGACCATCTGGGCCTCACGCCGCACCAGCGGCTGATGCATATCGCGTGGGATCCCGGAGCGCTGGCCGTCGCACTGCGTCTCACCGAACTGCTCGATGCGCCGCTGGTCCATTCGACCGTCAGCCGGCTGGTGATCGACTGCAACCGCGACCACGACGCTGTCGACCTCATCCCGGTGATCTCGGAGCGCACCGACATCGCCGCCAATGTCGGCCTGCCGCAGTCCGAGCGCAATTTTCGCATCGCCGCTTATCACCGGCCGTTCCACACCGCCATCGAAGCGCTGCTCGAAGAGCGCGAGCAGGCCGGCGTCGAGACCATCCTCGTTACTGTCCATTCCTTCACCCCGGTCTACAGGGACGTGGCGCGGCCCTGGCCGATCGGCCTCATCCACGGCACCGAAGAGCGGTTCAGCCACGCGCTGCTTGCCGCGCTCAAGGCCGAGGACCCGACGCTCAATGTGGGCTGGAACGAGCCCTATTCGGCGCGCAACGGCGTCACCTACACGCTCGAGCACCATGGCGATGGCCGCGGGCTCGACTGCACCATGATCGAAATCCGCCATGACGAAATCCTCGAACCCGCCGGTGTCGCCCTCTGGGCAAACCGGTTGGCCCGGACGCTGGAGAGCGCGAGAGGGGCAATCTCCGGCATGCCGGTCTCCCTAGGCCAACAGACCACGTCACAACCAGGAGGCAACAATGGTTGACGTACCGAACTCGGGGGCTACCGGGGGCGTCAAATACGCCACCCGCGACAAGGACTATTTCGAAAAGCGTGGTCTTTCACGCTATGCCGGCATCTGGTCGCTGTGGGCACTCGGTGTCGGCGCCGTGATCTCGGGGCATTTCTCGGGCTGGAACTTCGGCTTTGCGACTGGCGGCTGGGGCGGCATGCTGGTGGCCGGCATCATCATCGCCATCATGTATCTGGGCCTCACCTTCTCGATCGCCGAGATGAGCCCGGCGCTGCCGCACACCGGCGCGGCCTATTCCTTTGCCCGTACCTCGATGGGCCCCTGGGGCGGCTTCGTCACCGGCCTTTTCGAGAACGTCGAATATGTCCT
>DASWWF010000175.1:0-3812 GCA_036401035.1 Devosia sp. | reverse complement strand
GATCTGGTGGCCGTGAGGCTGTAGGCCCCACTTATTCTCAGTGACGAACTCTCTCTCCCTCAAGGGGAGAGAGTCCCGACTGAAGGACAGGATCTACGCCGCTACCGCCTCCGGCAGCGCGGCGGCGAGGTCGGCGCGGAGTGTGCGGATGTAGGCGGCGCCGCGGGGAGCGTCCTCGACCTTGAGCGCGGTGACGCCGGCAGCAGCAAGATCGGCGACATGGGCCAGCATGTCGAGGCTGGGGCCCGGGTGCGAGCCGCTGCGGCGGAGCGAGACGCTCCCCGCCGCGACTTCGATTTCGCAGTCGGTCCTTGCCGCAATGTCGATCACTTCCTCGACCAGCATGCCGCGCGGCAGCACCGCCCGCTTGATGCCGAAGGCTTCGGCGAGAAAGCCCACATGCGCCGTGGTCGCCGCCGAGGCCTGCACCGCGAGATGCCGACGCTGCTCGGGATATTTGTCCGCCGCATAGGCCAGGAGCCCGATGTCGGAAACGAGGATCGCGTCCGCTCCGAGACCAACCGCGATATCGACCGCCTTGGTCCAGAGCTCCTCGGCGCCAGCGCGCATGAAACTGTCGATGGCGACGATCACCTGGGTGCCGCGTGGCCGCGCATAGGCGATGGCCTCGGCCAACTCGTCATAGGTGAAATGCAGCGCCAGCAGGTGGGCGGCGTTGGTCTCGTTGGCAAAGCCGCACTGCACGGCATCGGCCCCGGCATCCACGGCGTCGCGGAAGGCTACGGGAGTGCTGGCCGGCGAGATCAATTGCATTTGGGCTAAATCCTGGACGAAATCGTCTACGATTCAATATTAGGCCAAAGCCGCCCGCCCGGACTTGCGGCGGATCAAATCCAGCGCCGGAAACGGCCCCTGATTTTCGCATCCGTTATTTGATCCTGCGCAAAAGCTGACCGGCCAGACTTGCTAGAATTGTGCCATGAGATTGGCTTCGAGGAGGCCGGACATGATTCACGACACCCGGCACGGCGAGGCCACCTTCGACGAGGACTATTACGTCATCGACGAACCGCCGGCGCCGGCGCCAGTGGAGGCCCGCGATCCGCTGGATGATCGCGTCGTCCGCGAACAGCTCCTCGACATGGTCCCCACCTCGCCGCGGTTCCAGATTTACTGGACCGTGCCGATGGACGTCGACTGGGACGACTGACGCCTACGGCCGATAGTCCAGCACGGCGGGGCCGGTGGCGATCGGCTCCGGCGTGGTTTGCTCTACCGGCTCGGGCGGGAAATTCAGCACGAACTGCGCCACCCGCCCCGATGGCGCCTGCCGCGCCTTGCGGGCCTCGTCGAACTGCTCGCGCAGCCGCGCCGCGCTGGCATCGGCCGCTTCCGAACTCTCCGCATGCACCACGAGGATCAGCTTCTCGTCGGCGAGCCTGAGCTTTTGCCGCTCGACACGCGCGAACTCGCTGGCATCGCCATAATTGCCATAGGCGCCGATCTGGCGGTTCGGCGCCGTCCCGGCCGGGATTTCGTAGACATAGTGAGTCATCGCCGCTCTCCCGGGTGTTCACACACGGGAACGTGAGCGGCGGGATTTGGTTCAGGCCCAGAAACGCAAAAGCCCGGCGGGGCCGGGCTTGGGGGAAGGTTGGTGGAGCTAAGCGGGATCGAACCGCTGACCTCTTGCATGCCATGCAAGCGCTCTCCCAGCTGAGCTATAGCCCCATCAGTGGTCTTTTCGACCGCATCCGGTGCACGGGAAACCGTGCCCTGGGTTCGCGCCGCGGCGGATGCCGTCGCAGCGCGGGTGCCTTCTACCTAGGTGAGCCGCCTGTGGCAAGCGGCTTTTTTACACCCCGGTGACAGCGAGGCGATCAACGCTCGTCGTTGCCGCCGCCGACGTCGAAGTCGAGGTCTTCGTCCTCGTCTTCGTCTTCCTCGAGGAAGGTGTCGGCATCGTCGTCACCGATATCTTCGACGTCTTCGACGTCCTCGACATCGGGAATTTCTTCTTCGTCGCCGGCCTCTTCGGCATCGGCTTCTTCGAGGCTGACGATCTCGGGAGCGCCGGGCTCGGCGGCTTCCTCGACTTCGACTTCCTCTTCGTCCTCGTCGTCCTCGACCTCGCGCTCGGGCGCCGCCTTGGCGCGCACGGCGGTGACCGATTCGAAGTAGGAGCGCGGATAGGACTTGCCGGTATAGGGCGAGACGATCGGATCCTTGTTCAGATCGTAGAACTTCTTGCCGGTTTCGGGGTCTTCCCGCTTGGTGCCGCGGTCATCTTTGGCCAATTGCTTCCTCATGACTGAAAGGCGGGGCCTCCCGCTCGTGGGAAGTCCGGTTAGGGGCAAACCTTGGGCCTGTCAAACCCTAAATGCGCCCGCTTCCAGCGCATATCGGGAGGCGTTCATCGCAAGGCAAGACTGGTGACTGCCGACCGGCGCGTGCTAAGGCGGTGCGGTTGCCCGATATCCCGTATTTGCCACAGTCGTTTCGCCGATGTCGCTTCACCCACTTGCGCCGCGTCCCCTCGCCACTGAGCGCTCGCCCTGGCTGCGCGGCGTCGTGCATTTGCCCGGCGACCGCGCCATTTCGCATCGCGCCCTGATCCTGGGTGCCATGGCGCGCGGCGAAACCATCGTCGAGGGCCTGCACGAAAGCGCCGATGTGTTCGCCACCGGCCGGGCCATGCAGGCGGTGGGGGCCCGCATCGATAAGCGCTCCAACCGCTGGCACATCATGGGGATCGGCGTCGGCGGCTTTCTCGAACCCGAGGATGTGCTGCATTTTTCGAGTTCGTCGGTGGCGCTGCGGCTCGCCATGGGTCTGCTCGGGCCTTACGGCTTCACCACCCATTTCGCCGGCGACCCGGCGCTCACCGGGCGCTCGCAGGCGCAGGTGCTGGCCGCCCTGGAGCATTATGGCGTCGGCGTGGTCGAGGGCGGACCGGAACGACTGCCCTTTTCGCTGCGCGGCGCCCGGCTGGCGACCCCGGCGGACTATCGGCTGGAGGCGCCCTCGGCGCTGCTGAAATCGGCCATGCTGTTCGGGGCGCTGACCATTCCGGGCGTCACCACCATCACCGAGCCGCTGCCGACCCGCGACCATACCGAGCGCATGCTGCGCAGTTTTGGAGCGCGGCTCGAGGTCAACGCCACCCCCGAAGGCGGCCGCGTCATCGAGATCGAGGGGCTGGCGAGCCTCCGGGCCCAGCAGGTCACCATTCCGGGCGACATGTCGGCCGCCGCCCATGCCATCGTCGCCGGCACCATCGTGCCGAACTCCGAAATCCTGGTCGAGAACGTGCTGGTCTCGCCCATGCGCACCGGGCTGATCGATACGCTGCGCGAAATGGGGGCGCAGATCGATCTCGTCCGCCCGCGCAAATCGAGCGGCGAGGATGTCGCCGATGTCCGGGTGATCCAGTCGGCCCTCAAAGGCGTCACGGTGCCGGCCGAACGCGTACCGGCTCTGGTCGAGGAGTTCGTGCTGCTCTGCGTCGCCGCCGCCATGGCCGAGGGCGAGACGGTGATCCACGGCCTCTCCGCCCTCAGGGATCGCGACAGCGACCAGGTCCGCGCCGCGATCAATGGGCTCGTGGTCAACCGGGTCAATGCCAGCCTGGGCGAGGATACGGTCACCATCGAGGGCACCGGCAAGGTCAAGGGCGGCGGCCGCGTCGTGACGCATGGCGACGCCGCCATGGCCATGGCGTTCCTCGTTCTGGGGATGGCGGCCGAAGAGCAGGTGACGGTGGACGATCAATCGGCTATCGCCCAGATCTATCCGGGCTTCATGCCGGATTTCGAGAATCTCGGCGCGAGCTTCCTGCGCTATACCTAGAG
>DASWWF010000174.1:0-6011 GCA_036401035.1 Devosia sp. | reverse complement strand
CCACGGCAGCAAATTAAGGCGACGGGGTACCTAAACCCGTCAGACCTTCCCGGCTTGGCCTGGGGCTCGCCGACGCTTGCCCCACCCAGCCTCGCCGCACCAATCACTCGTCATGATCTCGCTTTCGGTGCGGCGATGGGGGGAATCTACACCCACTGCAAAGCGCGGGGATAAGCTCGTGCAGATTTCTGACAAGGGTCTGAACCGATTGCGGAATTTCTGAACTGCAGATGACGCGAAGCTGACCGGGAAATCTGTCATGGTGGATGTGGAAAGTCCTACCCTGCGCATCGGCGCGGACCATGAACGTTCATCGTGTGATGGCAGCGTGAATGCCGTTGCGCCTTCCTCTCCCATGCCGGTTGCCCCGCCGGGCGCAAACTTGTAGATCGGCAGGCCAGCGCCCATGTCATGCGGCAACGAACCTACTCAGTCTGGAAACCGCACTCAAATGACCGATCTCAAGCTGCTCGCGCTTGATGCCGAAGACCTCGAGGTGATCTCGGCCACCACGCAGGATGCCGTCGTCCGCGTCGGCGACATGGGCTATGCCCAGGCCGACAAGCGCTTTGCCCTGCTGATGAACCGCTACGCCTGGGAAGAGAGCGGCAAGGAGGCGGCAAAGAAGGGCCAGCGCAAGCGCACCGCGCTGCATTTCGACCGCGTCGAGGCCGTGCAGGCTGCCGGCATCAACCTCGAGTCGCAGGAAGGTGCGCTGGAACTGCTCGCCATCCGTTTTCTCCCCGCCAGCGACCCGGCCGGCACCGTGGAACTGAGCTTTGCCGGCGGCGGCACCGTGCGCTTGACCGTCGAATGCCTCGAAGCCCGCATGCAGGATCTGGGCGCCGCCTGGGCGGCCAAACTCAAGCCCGAGCACGCCGTCTGATGCCAGTCCGCCTCGATAGCCGCGACGCCCGCTTCGCCGCGGATTTCGAAACCCTGCTCGGCTCCAAACGCGAGGCCTCCGAGGAGGTCGGCGCCGCCGTGGCGAAAATCCTCGCCGATGTGCGCCAGCGGGGCGATGCCGCGGTCATCGAGTACACGGACAAATTCGACAAGCAGCCGCTGACGCCCAAAACCCTCGCCTTCACCGCCGACGAGATTGCTGCGGCGGAAAGCCGGATCTCGGCCGATGTGCGCTCGGCTTTGACCGTGGCGCATGACCGCATCCGCGCCCACCACGAGAAGCAGAAGCCGCTCGACCACGTCTATCAGGACCATCTCGGCGTCACCCTGGGCACGCTCTGGACCCCGGTGGACGCCGTCGGCATCTATGTGCCGGGCGGCCTCGCCGCCTATCCCAGTTCCGTGCTGATGAACGCCGTACCGGCCAAGGTCGCCGGCTCCGAGCGCATCGCCATGGTGGTGCCCACGCCGCGCGGCGAGGTCAACGACGCCGTGCTGGCCGCCGCGAAAATCGCCGGCATCACCGAGATTTACCGCATCGGCGGCGCGCAGGCCGTCGGCGCGCTGGCTTACGGCACCGAAACCATCGCCCCGGTGAGCAAGATCGTCGGCCCCGGCAATGCCTATGTGGCGGCTGCCAAGCGCCAGGTCTTCGGCACCGTCGGCATCGACATGATCGCCGGCCCCTCCGAAGTGCTGGTGATTGCCGATAAATCCGCCAATCCCTCCTGGGTCGCCGCCGATCTGCTGGCCCAGGCCGAGCATGGGGGCGGGGCCCAGTCCATTCTCGTCACCGACGATCCGGCTCTCGCCGATAGCGTCTTCGTCGAGGTCGAACGCCAGCTCGCCCTGCTGCCGCGGGAAAAGATCGCCCGCGAAGACTGGGAAGAGTTCGGCGCCATCATTACCGTCGCTTCCCTGGGCGAGGCGGTGGAACTGGCCAACCGTATCGCCTCCGAGCATGTCGAACTGGCGCTGGACGAGCCCCGGGCGCTGCTGGGCAAGATCCGCAATGCCGGCGCCATCTTCCTGGGCCACCACACGCCCGAGGCCATCGGCGACTATGTCGGTGGCTCCAACCACGTGCTGCCTACCGCCCGCTCGGCCCGCTATGCCTCGGGCCTGGGCGTCCTCGATTTCATGAAGCGCACCTCGCTGCTGGGCTGCGACCCCGCCTCGCTGGCCGAACTGGCCCCCGCCGCGGTCACCCTTGCGGCCACCGAGGGCCTCGATGCACATGGACGATCGGTATCCATTCGCCTAAATAGATAGCCCACCGGCGAGGTGCGAGCCGTTACGCGAGCAGCCGCCAAAACTGGACCGCACATGGCGCTCACCCCCCGCGAGTTCGATCCTGATACCGACCGGATCGTCGCGGTCACCCTCGATCCCAACACCATCACCTCGACCGATCCGGACGAGGTGCACGAGTGGCGGATCGCCATCTACGACCTGGTCGAAACCAACAAGTTCGCCCCCGCCCGGGTCAAGGCCAGGGGGCCCTATGCGCTCCATATCTCCATCGTCGCCAACTATATCGTGCTCGACGTGCGCCACCCGGACACTTACGAGCCGATCGCCGCGCACTACCTGTCGCTGACCCCGTTCCGCCGGCTGATCCGCGACTATTTCCGCATCCGCGACAGTTATTACGAGGCCATCAAGACCTCCTCGCCGTTCCAGATCGAGGCCGTCGACATGGCCCGCCGCGGCCTCCACAACGAGGCGGCGGAATTGCTCCGCACCCGGCTCGACAACAAGCTGGAGATGGACCTCAACACCGCCCGGCGGCTGTTCACCCTGATCTGCGCCGTGCAGCCCTTCGCCAGCCGCATCGACGAGCGCGACAGCGACCTGCCCACCGTGCTCTTCGTCTGCTCGATGAATTCGGTGCGCTCGCCCATCGCCGCCGCCCTGGCGCGCAAATTCTTCCCCGGCCGGCTGATCGTCCGCTCCGCCGGCGTCCGCTCCGGCAAGGCCGACGATTTCGTCCACACCGTCATGGAAGAGATCGGCATCGACATGTCGGTGCACACCCCGCACACCATGGATGAGCTGGTGGCGAGCCGCTTCGACCTCGTGGTGACGCTTTCGGCCGACGCCCCTGAAGCCGTGGCGCGCCGCGGCCTCGAGATCGGCGCCACCGAGCACTGGCCCATGCCCGACCCGACCCTGGTCGAGGGCAACCGCGAGGCCGTGCTCTCGGCCTACCGCACCCTGCGCGACACGCTGCAGCAGAAGGTGCGCGCCCGGCTCGAACCGCTTGTGGCCTCGGCAGGGGCGGGTGGTTCACAAAGCCGCACGAGTCCAGTATGACCCGGTTAAGCCCTTCGGGCACTGATCGTTTGAGATAAAGGCAGGTCGCATGGCCGCGCGTCCGGAACTCATCTTGGCTTCGGCCTCGCCGCGGCGGCTGGCGCTGCTCAACCAGATCGGCATCGAGCCCGAGCATCTGGTCCCCGCCCATATCGACGAAACGCCCGAAAAGGGTGAACTGCCGCGCAAGCTTGCGCAGCGCCTTGCCGACGAAAAGGCCATTGCCGCCCAGCACAAGGCCAAGACGTCGGGGATTGCCGACAATGCGCTGGTGCTCTCGGCCGATACGGTCGTCGCCGTCGGCCGCCGCATCCTGCCCAAGGCCGAGATGATGGAAGAGGCCAGTATGTGCCTCCGCCTGCTCTCGGGCCGTTCGCATCGCGTCTACACCGCCGTTTCCATGCTCACCGTCAGCGGCTCCATCCGCCGCCGGCTGGTCGAAACCCGCATCCGCTTCAAGCGCCTCTCCAACCGCGAAGTCGAAAGCTACCTGGCGTCCGCCGAATGGCGCGACAAGGCCGGCGGTTACGCCATCCAGGGCATTGCCGGGGCCTTTGTGGTCAAGCTCCAGGGCTCGTATACCGCCGTGGTCGGCCTGCCGCTCAACGAAACCGTGTCGCTGCTGGCCGGCGAGGGCTACCCCGTCCACTTCAACTGGCTCAACCAGTCGACCCTCTCGGGCGTTTGAGCCCCATGGCCGACAACGTCATCACCCTCAAGCCTACCCGTCCCTGTCCGGTCTGCGGCAAACCCTCGACCCAGACGCACCATCCGTTTTGCTCGGGCCGCTGCGCCGACATCGACCTCAACCGCTGGCTCTCCGGCGCCTACGTCATCCCCGCCGGCCCCGCCACCGAAGACGACGACGACGCGGTATCGACGCAGGATTCGGGCGAAGACGAGGAATAGCCGGCCATCGCCCGACTGCCCCGCCGTTCAGATGTCGTTGATGTGGGGGAAAAGTGGTGCCCGGGACCGGAATCGAACCAGTGACACGCGGATTTTCAATCCGCTGCTCTACCAACTGAGCTACCCGGGCATCCAGATGCGCCCGGGGGCGCATCGAAGGTTGGCGGTTTATAGGGGCTGGATTCTGCGAGTGCAAGCGGGAATTCCGCTTTGTTTCCGGAGCTCCCGCCGCCTGTAGACGGCGGGCCGGAAACCGCCCGGGATCAGTCCTCGACCACGCCCTTGAGGTCGCGCACCGCGCCGCGATCGGCACTGCTGGCGAAGGCGGCATAGGCCTTGAGCGCGGTGGTGACGTTGCGCTTGCGCGGTGCCGCGGGCTTCCAGCCCTTCTGGTCCTGTTCGGCCCGCCGCTTGGCGAGTTCCGCCTCGCTGACGCGCATCGAGATGGTGCGGCCGGGGATGTCGATGTCGATCATGTCGCCTTCGTGCACCAGCCCGATGGCGCCGCCGCTCGCCGCTTCCGGCGACACATGGCCGATCGACAGGCCCGACGTACCGCCCGAGAACCGCCCGTCGGTCAGCAGGGCGCAGGCTTTGCCCAGGCCCTTCGACTTGAGGTAGCTGGTCGGATAGAGCATTTCCTGCATGCCCGGGCCGCCGCGCGGACCCTCGTAGCGGATCACCAGCACATCGCCGGCCTTGATCTCGTTGCTCAGGATGGCCTTGACCGCCGCGTCCTGGCTCTCGAACACGCGCGCCGGACCGGAGAAGACGAGAATGGACTCGTCCACGCCCGCCGTCTTCACGATGCAGCCGTCGAGCGCGATATTGCCCTTGAGCACGGCGAGGCCGCCATCCTTGGAGAACGGCGTCGCCGCCGAGCGGATGGCGCCGTTCTGACGGTCGAGATCGAGTTCTTTCCAGCGGTTGGACTGCGAGAATGCCTCGGTGGTGCGCACGCCGCCCGGCGCCGCGAGAAAGAAATTGCGCACCGAGTCCGAATTGGTGCGGGAGACGTCCCACTTGTCGATCGCGTCGCCCATGGTCGCGGCGTGAACCGTGGGCTCGGCGCGGTTGATCAGGTTGGCGCGGTCGAGCTGGCCGAGGATGGCAAAGATGCCGCCGGCGCGGTGCACGTCTTCCATATGCACGTCGTTCTTGGCCGGCGCGACCTTGCTGAGCACCGGCACCCGGCGGCTCAGCGCATCGATGTCGTCCATGGTGAAATCGACATTGCCCTCATGTGCCGCCGCGAGGATGTGCAGCACCGTGTTGGTCGAGCCGCCCATGGCGATATCGAGCGCCATGGCGTTCTCGAAGGCCTGCTTGGTGGCGATCGAGCGCGGCAGCACGGTCTCGTCGTCCTGCTCATAATAGCGGCGGGCGAGGTCGACGATCAGGTGGCCGGCTTCCTGGAACAGCCGCTTGCGGTCCGAATGGGTGGCCAGCGTCGAGCCGTTGCCCGGCAGGCTGAGCCCCAGCGCTTCGGTCAGGCAGTTCATCGAATTGGCGGTGAACATGCCCGAGCAGGAGCCGCAGGTGGGGCAGGCGGCCTCTTCGACGCGCGCTACGTCCTCGTCCGAATAGCTGTCGTCGGCCGCCATCACCATGGCGTCGACCAGGTCCAGCGCCTGCAGCTTGCCCTTGACCAGCGCCTTGCCGGCCTCCATCGGGCCGCCGGAGACGAAGACGACGGGGATGTTGATGCGCATCGCCGCCATCAGCATGCCGGGCGTGATCTTGTCGCAGTTCGAGATGCAGACCATGGCGTCGGCGCAATGCGCATTGACCATGTATTCGACGCTGTCGGCGATCAGCTCGCGGCTGGGCAGCGAATAGAGCATGCCGTCATGGCCCATGGCGATGCCGTCATCGACCGC
>DASWWF010000173.1:0-7305 GCA_036401035.1 Devosia sp. | reverse complement strand
CTTCGACGAGTTTCGGAACCCGCCCCGGTCCTGCCGTGGCGGGTTTCGCGCTTTACGGCGTTTCCGCCGTCAGCCAAGGCGCTCCGGCGGGGCGCGTCTTCATCGTCTCGTAAAAGGCGGTGACCGCCGGCAGATCCTTGTGGTCGAAGGGCGTCGAGAACCAGCGGTGGCACGAGAGCGCCAGCGCGATGTCGGCGAGGGTGAAGTCCGCGCCACAGACGAAGGCCCCGGTCTTTTCGAGCTGCCCATCGAGGATTTCCATCTTTGCCGTCCACTTGGCGATGGAATCGGCGGTGCGCGCCGCATCGTCGAAGGCGGGGTTCTTGCGCAGCAGCGCGTAGACCGCATAGCCCCAGGTCGGGTTGAGCTCGCCCAACTGCCAGTAGAGCCACTGTTCGACCACGCCCTGCCCCTGCGGGTCGGCGGGCAAGAGACCGGAGCGGTGCTTGCGGGCCAGATAGGTCATGATGGCGTTGCTCTCCCAGAGCACATAGCCGTCATCGACAATCACCGGCACCTGGGCGTTGGGGTTGAGAGCGAGGAATTCCGGCACGTTCGGATCGCGCACCGGCTTGCCCCAGTCCTCGCGCTCGAACGGCACGCCGATCTCGTCGGCGGCCCAGATCACCTTGCGCACGTTGATCGACGTGACGCGCCCCAGAAGCCGCAGCTTGGTCATGTTCATTTTTCCCTAACGATACCCGGCAGGAAGTGCCGCTTTCTCGCATTTTGCAAGGCCGCGTTAATACCTTCTTTACCATCCGCTAGGTAATTTTTGCCTATGGGGGTGATCGGTTCGTTTTCCGATCATCGATATTTTCGGCTCGGGTGACGGTTTGGATAGTCTATTGCAGTTCATCAACCGCCTCGGGCTGGTGCGCGTTGCCGCCATGGCCGTAGTCGCGGTGCTGATGCTGGGCTTTTTCGCCTTCCTCATCATGCGGGCCTCAACCCCGCAGATGGCGCCCCTCTATACCGGTTTGAGCCTCGAAGACTCCTCGGCCATCGTTACCGAGCTGCAGAGCCAGTCCATCCCCTACGAACTGCGCGGCGAAGGCGAGACCATTCTCATCGCCCGCGACCAGATCACCCAGACCCGCATGTCGCTGGCCGAAAACGGCCTCCCCACTCGCGGCCAGGTCGGCTACGAAATCTTCGACACCCAGAACACGCTGGGCGCCACGAGCTTCGTCCAGAACATCAACAATGTCCGCGCCCTCGAAGGCGAGCTGGCCCGCACCATCTCGTCGCTGGCTCGGATCAAGAGCGCCCGCGTCCACCTCGTGCTGCCCGAGCGCGAACTGTTCCGCCGCGAGCGCAAGGACCCCACCGCCTCCATCGTTCTCGCCGTGCGCGGCGAACTCTCGGCCGGCGAGATCCGCGCCATCCAGCACCTCGTCGCTTCGGCCATCGAAGGCCTGACCCCCAACAAGGTCTCGATCGTCGACGATTCCGGCCGCCTGCTCGCCTCCGGCGCCGGTAGCGACCAGGACTCGATCATTGCCAGCGAGATGGAAGAGCGCACGCTCAACATCGAGAACCGGCTGCGCCAGCGCGTCGAGGACCTGCTGAACAATATCGTCGGCTCGGGCCGGGCCCGCGTGCAGGTGAGCGCCGAACTCGACCTCAACCGGTTGAGCAAGACCTCCGAGGTCTTCGATCCCGACGGGCAGGTGGTGCGCTCGACCCAGACCCGCGACCTCGCCAACCAGGCCACCGGCCCGGGCAATTCGGGCGAAGTCACCGTCGCCAACGAATTGCCGGGCGCCTCGGAAAATGCCGGCGCCAATGGCGGCACCTCGGAGACCGGTTCGACCACCGAGGAAACCACCAACTACGAAATCTCCAAGACCACCCAGACCGAAATGACCGAAGCCGGCGGCATCAAGCGCCTCTCGGTGGCGGTGGTGGTGGATGGCATCTATACGCCCGACGCCGGCGGCAACTCGACCTACGCCCCGCGCTCGGCCGACGAGCTGGCGCAGATCAGCGCGCTGGTCCGCACCGCGGTAGGCTTCATGGAAGCCCGCGGCGACACCGTGGAAGTCGCCAACATGCAGTTCGCCGAGCGCCCGGGCCTCGCCGACATGGGCACTTCGGAAGCCGGTCTCTTCGACTTCACCCGCGACGACCTGATGAATGGCGCCGAGATGCTGGTGACCCTGCTGATCGCGCTGGCCCTCGTCTTCTTCGTCATGCGCCCGCTCTTGAAGAAGGTGCTGGCGCCCGAGCCGAAGACGCCGCTGGCCCTGCCGGTCAGCGCCGAAATCGGCGGCCCGGGAGTCGAGGAGGCGCCGCAGCAGGTCCAGCAGCAGCGCCTGCCCGACTGGATCGACGAGGCCAAGTCCGCCGGCGCGCAGCAGGCCGAGACCGTTCGCAATGTCGGCGCCCTCGTCGACGAGAATCCCAAGCAGGCCGCGCTGATCGTTCGCGACTGGCTCTCGAGCGCAGCGTAAGGCGAGGCCATGGCAGTACCCGCAGAACTCAACTCCCTGCCCCCGGCGGCAATGTCCGCCAAGCAGCTGGTCGTCGGCAGCGATGCGGAATCGCGCAAGCTCAACGGCGACGAAAAGGCTGCGGTGCTGCTGCTCGCGCTCGGCCCGGATTTCGGCCGCCCGATCCTCCAGGAACTCGACGACATGGAGATCCGTCTCCTGTCGCGCGCCATGGTGAAGCTCGGGCCGATCACCCAGGAAATGCTCGACGACCTGCTCGGCGAGTTCGTGGTGTCGATTTCGGCCAACGGCACCATCGCCGGCAATTCCGACACCACGCAGCGCCTGCTGCTCAGCTTCCTGCCGCCCGAGCGCGTCGATGCGATCATGGAAGAGATCCGTGGTCCGGCCGGCCGCAACATGTGGGAAAAGCTCTCCAACGTGCAGGAAGACGTGCTGGCGAGCTACCTCAAGAACGAGTACCCGCAGACCATCGCCGTGGTGCTCTCAAAGATCGCCACCGAGCATGCCAGCAAGGTGCTGGCCTCGCTGCCCGAGGAACTGGCGATCGACGTCGTCACCCGCATGCTGGCGCTCGACCCGGTGCAGAAGGACATTCTCGAAAAGATCGAGACGACGCTGCGCACCGAATTCATGTCGACGCTGAGCCACACCAAGCGGCGCGACAGCCACGAGCAGATGGCCGAGATCTTCAACGCCTTCGACCGCCAGACCGAAGCCAAGTTCATCACCAATCTCGAAGAGCACGACCGCGAAGGCGCCGAGCGCATCAAGGCGCTGATGTTCACCTTCGAGGATCTGTCCAAGCTCGAGCCGGGCGCCATCCAGACGCTGCTGCAGCGCATGGAAAAGCGCGAGATCGCGCTGGCACTCAAGGGCGCCAACGACACCGTCAAGGAAACCTTCTTCGCCAACATGTCGGCCCGCGCCGGCAAGATGATGAAGGACGACATGGAGTCGATGGGTCCGGTGCGGCTCAAGGATGTCGACGAAGCGCAGAGCCGGATGGTCGCCACCGCCAAGGACCTCGCGGCCCGCGGCGAGATCATCATCCAGAAGAACAAGGCCAACGAGGAGATGATCGGCTAAATGTCCGTCGCTGCTCCCGCCAAGTTCACCTTCGGTCTCGACCTCAGCCGCCGCGAGGAGAGCAATTCCGTCTCGCAAGCCGCGATGGCGACGATGATGGCGGACTCGCGCACCGCCGGTTACGCCGAAGGCTTCGCCGCCGGTGAGCAGAGCGTTTCGGCCAAGGCCGCCAAGCAGTTGACGCAGGCCGCCATGCAGCTCGCCGATCAGGTCGCCGCGATGGCCGCCGGTCTCGACGATGCGCGCAACGAGACGCTGGCCGATGCGGTGACGCTCTCGGTGAGCATTGCCCGCAAGCTCGCCGGCGCGCTGATGGCGGCGCTGCCCACCGCCGAAATCGAAGCGCTGATCACCGAATGCCTCGCCTCGCTCGACGGCGTGCCGCATCTCGTCATCCGCTGCAGCCCCGAACTCGCCGACCAGGTACGCGAGATCGCGCAATCGCGCATCGCCACCTCGGGCTTTTCCGGCCGGCTGGTGGTGATGGGCGACCCCGATATCGGCCTGGGCGATGGGCGCATCGAATGGGTCGATGGCGGCCTCGTGCGCGACATGGCGAGCCTCTCGGACCAAATCGACTCCCGCATCGCGGCGTTCCTCGCCGCGCGGGGCATCAATCCGGACGCAGCGCGTCCCGAGGAGACTGAACAATGAGCACGGGCGATACAGGCGCCGGCACCGGCGTCACCTTCGAGGAAATGCTTGCCCCGGGCCGCGATGGCGAGACCATGGTGGGCGAAAAGAACGCCGCCGATCTCGAGGCGGTGTTCGACGTTCCGGTCCGCATCTCGGTGGTGCTGGGCCGGACCAAGGTGCCGGTGGCGCAACTGCTCAGGATGGATGTCGGCACCGTGGTCGAGCTCGACCGCCAGGTCGGCGAAGCCGTCGAAATCTACGTCAACGACCGCCTGGTGGCGCGCGGTGAGATCGTGCTCGTCGAGAGCCGGCTCGGCGTCACCATGACTGAAATCATCAAGGCAGCGTAGGAGGCTCTCATGCGGCTACTCATCATCGGAGCCCTGGAAGGCCAGCTCAGCGAAGCCACCAAGCTCGCCATGGACGGCGGCGCCAAGGTCGCCCACGCCCCTTCGATCGACATCGCCATGGCCAGCCTGCGCACCGGCAAGGGCGCCGACCTGCTGCTGGTCGACGTGATGATCGACATCCCCGGCCTGATCGCCGCGCTCGACGCCGAGCGCTTCCACATCCCCGTCGTCGCCTGCGGCACCGAGACCAATGCGGCGGCCGCCGTGAACGCCATCCGCGCCGGCGCCAAGGAATATATCCCGCTGCCGCCCGACGCCGAGCTGATCGCCGCGGTGATCGCCGCCGTCGCCCGCGAGTCGAGCGACTTCCTCTATCGCGATCCGGCCATGGCCCGCATCGTCCAGCTTGCCGACCAGATCGCCCCGTCCGACGCTTCGGTGCTGATCACCGGCGAGAGCGGCACGGGTAAGGAGGTGATGGCGAAATACATCCACGCCCGCTCCAAGCGCGCCAACCGCCCGTTCATTTCGATCAACTGCGCCGCTATCCCGGAGAACCTGCTCGAGAGCGAACTCTTCGGCCACGAGAAGGGCGCCTTCACCGGCGCCATCGCGCGCCGCATCGGCAAGTTCGAGGAAGCCTCGGGCGGCACCCTGCTGCTCGACGAAATCAGCGAGATGGATGTGCGCCTGCAGGCCAAGCTGCTGCGCGCACTGCAGGAGCGGCTGATCGACCGCGTCGGCGGCACCAAGCCGGTGCCGGTCGATATCCGCGTCCTCGCCACCTCCAACCGCAACCTCGCCGAAGCGGTGCGCGATGGCCACTTCCGCGAAGACCTGATGTTCCGGCTCAACGTCGTGAACCTGAAACTCCCGCCGCTGCGCGACCGCCCGGGCGACACCGCCGCGCTGGCCGAGCACTTCGTCGAGAAATACGCCAAGGCCAATGGCCTGGGCCGTCGCATCCTGTCGTCCGAAGCGCGCGAAGCGCTGCTCAGGGCGCCGTGGCCGGGCAATGTGCGCGAGCTCGAAAACACCCTGCACCGCGCCGTGCTGCTCTCGGGCGGCGAAGTCATCGGCCCCGAAGCCATCCTGATGCCGGACGGCACCGGGCTGGTCGAGACCGCCAGCGCCGCAAGCCTTGCCGGCCAGCTGGCGCAGACTGCCGAAACGGTGAGCCGCGTGCTCGTCGGCCGCACCGTGGCCGATGTCGAGCGCGACCTGATCCTTGATACGCTCGACCATGTGCTCGGCAACCGGACGCATGCGGCCAACATTCTGGGCATTTCGATCCGCACGCTGCGCAACAAGCTCAACCAGTACGCCGACGAGGGCACATTCGTGCCGGCACCGGGCGAACAGCGCCATACGGCAGCGTGAGGAACCGACCATTTTGGCACTGAGCGCGTCACGTGGCTGATCTCTCCGCCCCCGGCCCCGCATCGGGATTCAAGTTCCCGAGCCTCAAGCAGCTCGACCGGACGCTGAGGTCGACAGATATCGGCCTCGCCGTAGGCGTGATGGGGATCATCGTGATCCTCATCGTGCCGCTGCCGCCGCTGCTGCTCGACCTGCTGCTTGCCGTCTCGATCGTCTTTTCGGTGATGATCCTGATGACGGCGCTGTTCATCCAGAAGCCGCTCGAATTCTCGTCCTTCCCGACCGTGCTGCTGATCGCGGCCATGTTGCGACTGGCGCTGAACCTCGCCACCACCCGCCTGATCCTCGCCGACGGCCACAACGGCACCGATGCCGCCGGCCACGTCATCGAGGCCTTTGGGCACTTCGTGACGCGCGGCAACTTCGTCATCGGTATCGTGGTGTTCGCGATCCTCCTGATCGTGAATTTCATCGTCATCACCAAGGGTTCGGGCCGTATCGCCGAAGTCGCGGCACGCTTCAATCTGGATGCCATGCCCGGCAAGCAGATGGCGATCGATGCCGACCTCTCCGCCGGCCTCATCGACGAAGCTACCGCCAAGGCCCGGCGCGCAGACCTCGAAGGCGAGAGCGCCTTTTTTGGCAACATGGACGGCGCCAGCAAATTCGTGCGCGGCGACGCCATTGCCGGCCTGCTGATCACCTTCATCAATGTCATCGCCGGCATGATCATCGGCATGCTGCAGGAGGGCCTGAGTTTTCAGGAGGCCGGCGCCAACTACACGCTGCTCACGATCGGCGACGGCCTCGTGTCGCAGATTCCGGCGCTGATCGTTTCGACTGCTGCGGGTATCCTCGTCTCCAAGGCCGGCGTAACGGGTTCAGCCGACAAGGCGCTTGTGGCGCAGTTCACCGAGTATCCCAAGGCGCTGGGCATGTCGGCCGCGGTGATCGCCGCGCTGGCGCTGCTGCCCGGCATGCCGATCATCCCGTTCCTGGGTCTCGCCGGCGGCGTCGGCTGGCTCGCGTTCAAGTCGAGCCGGAAGAAGTCCGTCGCCGAACAGAAGACGATCCTCGACGCGGTCAAGCAGGCGCAGGCTTTGCCGGGCGCGTCCGGTGCGGTCTCCGAAGAGGCGCCGATCTCGGACAGCCTCCGCATCGACGAACTCAAGCTCGAACTCGGCTATGGCCTGCTCTCGCTGGTCAAGGAAGACGACAGCGGCACCGACCGGCTCACCGAACAGATCAAAGCACTGCGCCGCCAACTCGCCACCGAACTCGGCTTCATCATGCCGCCGGTGCGCATCCTCGACAACATGCAGCTCGAGCCCAACGACTACAAGGTCAAGATCAAGGAGGTGGAGGCCGGCCACGGCCAGATCTTCGCCAACCAG
>DASWWF010000172.1:0-7969 GCA_036401035.1 Devosia sp. | reverse complement strand
TTCGATTATGTCGCCTGTTATCCAGGTCCCCTTTAACCCTGCATTCTCGAAACTCTCGAAGTCGCCAAAGGTCGCCTCCCAGGTGCCCCAACTGACGCAATCACAGCTTACTAGGTCGGTGTCCGGCCAATCCTCAGTATCGAGATCTTCTGACGCCGTGATGGTTGTCTGTAGGCTTGTGAGCGTACCGAGCTCCAAATTGTCGTAAGTCATCGAAAGCTGTCCAGAGCCGGGATAGTCCCCCACCCGCACAGATGCTTTGACCTCGTAGATTGTCCCCTCGTAGTCCTCCGCCGTCTCCATCCCGACGACGACAATACCTCCGATGGGGTTGCCGTTGGAGTCAAAGCGTATGCGAGTATCGCCATCCAAATCGTGGGCGGGTGCGCCGATGACGTTAGTTTGGGCATCGAAATAGAATACGCCGCTACTGAACCCGCGCTTACCAGGCGTGGGCAAATGCGGGTTTACGTTCTCCGCCACCTGATGGTTGTCGTTCGGCTTTGGCGTGGCCAGTTCGATGGCGCGGAGATCAGGCTGGGGGATGTTCTGCGGGTTGGGCAGGCTGCCGTCGGAGTTCGAACCCGGCACGCCGCTGTCGGCGACCTTGCCATCATCGGGTTTCTGCGAGCTGCCGCCCGATTGTCCCGGGCGGCCTGCGAGCGCCTGCTGGATGAAGTTCGCTGACCCCGGGGGCGTCTTGATGACGGTCGGCTGGCCGTTGGAGCCAAAGACAATCGAGTAACCCGGCTGGAAGATGCGATCGCTGCCGTTCGGGCCATCGAGCGTAACCTCGTTGCCGAAGAGCAGGTCGATCTGGCCGGCACCGGTGAAGTTGAGGTCGGCCATGCCGCCGCGGATGCCGACGGTGCCGACGGGGGTGTTGAGCTGCACGCCGCCTTCGGTCTTGGAGGTGCGGCCGCCGATGAAGCGGAACACGCCGCGGCCGATGGTGGCGGAGACCTGCGCGGTGTTGGCGTTGGGGTCGTAGACGAAGCGGTCGATGGTGATCGAGGAGTTGGGTCCCACCGTGAAGGTGGTGCCATCGGCGAGCAGGATCTGCACAAGGCCCCCGCCATCGGTCTCGATGGTTTCGTCCTGCACCACATTGGCGCCGAGCACGACGGTGCGCACAGCGCCACCCGGTGGGATCGACTTGGCGTTCTGGTTCACGGCGGCGGTGACGCCGGCGGTGGCGGCGATGGTCTCGGTAGCCGTCAGCGGCAGCAGGCAGAGGGAAGCGAGAAGCGCGTGTTTCAGCTTGAGCATGATCGGCCTCCTCAGAACTTCTTCATCGCGGCCAGCGAGGCCGAGATGTTCTCGCTGTCGGCAAGGTCGTAGTTGGACATGACGTTGCGCCAGCTGGTGCTGGTTTCGACCGACCAGCCATCCTTGAGCGGCACCGAGAGCGCTGCCTGGGCAAAGACTTCGTCGTCGGCCTGGGCGGTGGTGGCGTTGATCACCGGATCGGGCGCGTCGTAGATGCGCTTGATGTAGCCGCCGGAGACCGTGAGCGCCCAGTCATCGGCTTCTTCGCTGATGGGCGAGTCGAAGGTCAGCACGCCGCCGACGGTGACGCCGCCCTGCAAGGCGGAGAGATAGCCGCGCTCGGCGAGGCGGCGCTCGCCGCTCAACAGGCCGAAGAGCTTCAGATCGTCGGTGAGCTGGTGATCGATGCCGGTCGAACCGGTGACGGTGTAGCCGTTCGAGTTCGTGGCCAGCGGGCGGCTGGTCGAGTTCATGTAGTTGTTGCGCACCGCCTTCAGATCGAGGCGCAGGTTGGTATCGGCGCCCAGGCCCTTGGTGACGCGGATGCCCACGCCGCCCGAGGCGAGGTAGGGGTCGGCGCCGAGCAGAATGCCGCTGGCAATGGCGTAGATGTCGAAGCGGGCATCGTCGATCTTGAAACGCCGCAGGTCGAAGGATGGGCCGACTGTCACTTCCACCACGCCGGTATTGAGGCGGCCAAGATCCTTGTAAAGCGCACCATAGACCTGCAGCGTGGCAACCAGCTGGTCGCCCTGGCTCTGCAGGTCGTGGATGGCGCGGAAGCTGCCGGCGATGAAGGCGTTGGCGTCGGGTGCGCTGAGGCCGTCGGTCCCCAGAGTGAACGGAAGGCCGTTCAGCATGATGCGCGGGTTGGCCGGCGCACTGTTGGCGTTGGTCTGGTAGCGGGCGCCCAGCATGATGGCCCCGCCCACTCCGGAGGTCTCGCTGCGCTTTTCGATGGCGGCGATATACTGCTCGACCTTGTCGCGCACATCGGCCGGCACGTCGGGGGCGGCGAGGGCGCCGTTGAAATAGGACAGGGCGGGCTCGTTGGCGCCGAGGCGATAGTAGAGCACGCCCAGCTCGAGCTGCAGCCGCGGCAGGCCGGGCGCGAAGATCAGCATGCGCTCGAGGGTGGCGATGGCGCCCTCGAGGTCGCCGGCCTGGGACGACAGCGCCGCATATTCGAAGGCGACATCGAGGTCGCTGGGGTCGGCCATCATCTGGGCGAGCAGCACCTTGCGGCGGGCTTCGATGTTGGCGGGCGAGGCGGCTGCCGTGGTGACTTTGGGCGTGGTGGGCTGGGCATGGACGGGCGTTGTTGCCAGCATGGTTCCAGCAATCAGAATCGCCGCGCTCTTTGTCAGAAAACCTCTCGCGTCCACGAGATCGCCCCCACGCTACACATACAAAAAGCCATCGCCTTACTTCCGAGCCACGCCCCCGCGTCTCAAAAGTTAAGACAATGTGAACGACAAAAGGCGCGCAAGCTCTTGTCGCAGTCAAGAAAAAGTTCGGATGCGCACGTTATCGCGGCGGGGTTGCTTCCCGCATGCAACAGGACTGGCGACCTTTGCCCGTATCTTGCGCAGGATGAGCGCCGGACGGAGCAGAATCCCGCCTTGACAAGTCACGAGATCGTCATGAAAGTGAAACCGGTTTCACTGATAGAACACGCGAGCGAGGGTCCTTGCGCCTAGACCTCAGCATCCTGGGTCCGCATCTCGGCTTTCTGGCCGAAGGGGCGCTCTTGACCGCCGAGGTCTGCGGTCTCGCCATCATCGGCAGCGTCATCCTGGGCATGCTGGTGGCCATCGCGCGGGTGTCGCAGCTCCGCTGGGTCAACTGGCTCGCTGTTGCCTATGTCGACCTGTTCCGGAACATCCCGTTCATCGTGCAGCTATTCTTCTTCTACTACGGGCTGCCCGAGATCGGCATCTATATCGATGCCTTCACCACCGGGGTGATCGCGCTCTCGATCGCAGGCGGCGCCTATGCGTCGGATGCCATTCGCGCCGGCATCCTCGCTATCGACAACGGCATCATCGAAGCGGCGGAAGTCAGCGGTTTGCCACGGCGCGTCATCTTCACGCGCATCGTGCTGCCGATCGCGCTGCGCACTTCGGTGCGGCCGCTGGGGTCGGTACTGATCAACATGATCCTCACCTCGTCGATCCTCTCGACCATCACGCTCAATGAGCTCACCGGCAACGCCAAGATCGTGGCGTCCGACACGTTCCGGCCGTTTGAGGTCTATGTGGTGCTGCTGGTGGTCTATGCGGCGCTGACCTATCTGGTCTCGATCGGCATCACGCTGCTGCATCGCTGGCTCAATCGTGACCTGCAGGAGCAGGTGAGCTGATGCGCTATACCGAGTTCACCCCGTTCGATCTGTGGCTCCTGGCGCAGGGGCTCGGTGTCACCGTGGCGCTGTTCCTCGTGACTTCGGCGATCGGGCTGTTCGTCGGCACGCTCTGGGGCGTGGTGCGGTTCTACCGGGTGCCGGTGCTGACGCAGGTCATCACTGTCGTGGCCGAAATCCTCAAGAACTCGCCGGTGCTGGTGCAGCTCTTTCTGGTGTTCTTTGGCTTTCCGGCCTTCTTCAAGGTCAATGTCACGCCGGTGGATGCGGTGGTCATCACGCTCTCGGCCAATACGGCGGCTTTCGTCTATGTGATCGCTGTCAGCGCGATCGAGAGCATCGGGCGCGACCAGATCGAGGCGGCGCGCGTCTTCGGCATGACGCGCTGGCAGGTGCTGCGCCATGTGATCGCGCCGCAGGCCATGGCCTTTTCCATCGGGCCGCTGACGGCACTGCTGGTCAACCAGCTGCAGGTGACCTCGCTGATCTCGGTGATCGGCGTCATGGACCTCGCCAAGATCGGCGCGACGCTCAACCTCAGGACGCTGAAACCCTTCATCGTGTGGACGGTGGTGGGCGTGCTCTACTATCTCGCCGCCAAGCTCGTTGCGACGCTGGGCGCCAAACTCGAAAAGCGCCTCCGCGCGCATAGCGCATTCCGGGGGCTATAGAGCCATGCTCAAAGTCGAAAACGTCCAGAAATCCTTTGGCTCGGCGGTGGTGCTCGACGGGGTGCACCTCACCGTCAATCCGGGCGAGGTGGTCTCCATTCTCGGCTCGTCGGGGTCGGGCAAGTCGACGCTGATCCGCTGCATCAACGGGCTCGAAAAGCTCAATGCGGGCCGCATCACGGTCGACGATTTCGACGTGTCGCGGCCCAAGGAGCTGGCCGAGGCGCGCAAGCGTTCGGGTACGGTGTTCCAGCTCTTCAATCTCTATCCGCACATGACGGCGCTGCAGAACATCACGCTGGCGCCGATCGAGGTGCTCAAGCGCCCCAAGGCCGAGGCGGAAGCCGAGGGCAGGGCGCTGCTGACCTCGGTGGGGCTGGGCGATCGGGCCGATGCCTATCCGAGCCAGCTCTCGGGCGGGCAGCGGCAGCGGGTCGGCATCTGCCGAGCGCTGGCGATGAAGCCCCGCTACCTGCTGCTCGACGAGGTCACGTCGGCGCTCGATCCGGAGATGACGGCCGAGGTGCTCGACATTCTCGCCAAGCTGGCGGAGTCCGGCACCACGATGGTGTTCGTGACGCACGAGATCGAGTTCGCCCGGCAGATTTCGGACCGGGTGGTGTTCCTCGAAAAGGGCAAGCTGCTGGTCGATCTGCCGACCGAGCAATTCTTCGCAGCCGATGGCGGTCTCGCACAGCCGCGCGTCGCGCAGTTCCTCTCCAAGATGCGGAAAGACTAGTCGATGCTGCTCGTCGCCAATGCCGAGGCCTGGCCCGGCTTCCTCACCACGGTCGAGATGCTGAAGGCCGGCGCCGACAGCCTCACCGCCATGGTCGCGGGTATCTCCAGGGTCGAAACCGAGCCCAAGGTGCGGTCGGTCGGCTATGGCGGCTGGCCGAACATGCTGGGCGTGATGGAATGCGATGCGGCCGTGATGGACGGCAATACGCGCGAGATCGGCGCGGTGGGGGCGGTGCCCAATACCATTCCGGTGGCGCGGCTCGCCCATGAGGTGCTCAAGCAGCTGCCGCATGTGATGCTGACCGGCGAGGGCGCGCGCCGTTTCGCCACTGAAACCGGTTTCGCAGTCGACGACGTGCTGCTCGCGGACAGCAAGCGGGTCTGGTGGGAGCGGCTCGAAAAGGAGATGTCGCCCGAGCAGGCGGCGGCGTTCCCGAATACGCCGCTGGCGCCGCTCTTGAAGACCATCACCGACCCGGAGCGGGTGCGTGACACGACGGTGTGGCTGTCGGCGGATTCCGCACGCGGCATCCATGCGGCGACGTCCACCTCGGGCTGGGCGTGGAAATATCCGGGGCGGCTCGGTGATAGTCCGATTCCGGGGGCCGGCTACTATGCCGACAGCCGCTATGGCGCGGCGGCGTGTACCCATACCGGCGAAATGACGATGCGCACCTCCACGGCGCGCACGATCGTCCTTGCCATGAAGCTCGGTTACTCGCTCGGCGATGCGGTCAAGCTCGCCGTCGAAGAGCTCGACGAATTGGCCGAAGGGTTCCTGGGCGGCGTGGTGATCCACGCGGTGGACGCCAAGGGGAACCACGAGGTCACCAATTTCCGGTGCCAGGGGGACATCAAATACTGGCTCTGGGACGACTCGATGCCGGAGCCCGAACTCCGCGCAGCGAAGACAGCATGACAAAGAGAGGAACAACCCAAATGAAGCGTATCCTGACTGCTATCGCTGCACTGGCGCTCGTCGCCGGTACGGCCGTTCCGGCGATGGCCGGTATGATCGACGATATCCGCCAGCGTGGCGTGGTGCGCATCGGCGTGTCGCTCGGCGGCGAGCCGATCGGCTTCCGCGACCCGCAGAACAACCCGGTCGGCTATGACGTCGATGTCGCGACGCTCTTGGCCGAAAAGCTTGGCGTGCCGGTCGAGTTCACCGACGTCTCGGGCGATGCCCGCATCTCGATGCTGGTCTCGGGCCAGCTCGACATCGTCGTCGCCAACACTTCGGCGACGCTCGAACGCGCCAAGTCGGTGAACTTCACCATTCCCTACAACCGCGCCGGTCTCCGCGTCATCGTCCAGGCCGACTCGGGCATCACGGATCTGGCTGGCCTTGCCGGCAAGAAGATCGTGGTCGGCCGCGGCACCACGGGCGAAACCTTCATCAAGACTGCCGTGCCGGATGCCGAGCTCGTCTATGTCGATCAGTTCGCTCCCGATGGCGTGCTGCATCTGCAGCAGAAGCGCGTCGACGCAGCCATCGAAGACTCTTCGCTGCTCGACTACCTCGCCACGCAGAACCCGACGCTGGTAACGCTCGAAGGTCTTTATTCCAACGACCCGATCGGCATCGCCGTCGCCAAGGGCGATCCGGAATTCGTGCGCTGGCTCGACATGTTCGTCTCCGACTACATCCAGTCGGGCGCTTACGAAGCCAACTACAAGAAGTGGTGGGGCGAGACCGCCAACCCGCCGCAGCTCGATCCCGTCTGGTAAGGAGTTCTTACCGACGCACCGTGGATCGGGGTCGCCTCAGGGCGGCCCCGATTCCATTCAAGCGGTCTGTCAGGCAGCCGTTGCGCGCAGGATGAAGCGGGTCGGCACCATCACCGGCGGCTGGCCGGCAACGAAGCTCTGGGGCTCGGCGATCATCCGCACCATCTCGTGCACATAGACCGATTTGTCATAGCCGATCGAGGCGATCGGATAGGCGTCGAAAGCGAGCAGCGACAGGTCGTCGAAGCCATAGAGGCGAAAGGCCCTGGGCCGGTTGCCCGGGAACTGCGCGCGGTGCACGTCGAGAATGCCCATGGCCATGGCGTCGGACGTGCAGAACACAGCATCGGGGAACGTCCCGTCGGCGAATTCGGCGGCCGCGGCGTGGCCGCTGAGGTAGGAGTAGTCGCCCTGGATGGATTTGACGATTTCGATGCCATGGCTGGCCAGCGCATCTCTATACGAGGCAACACGCGCCTGTTCGACCCGCGAAGTGGCACGGCCGGTGACGAGCGCGGCCGTCTTCGCGCCCGTGCTCGCGGCGTGGGCGACAGCCTCGGCGATGCCGTGTGCTTCGTCGGGCATGATGGTCGGGGAGAGTGCATCGTGGCGGCCGTTGAGCATGATGACGCGGTCGGTGCGGAACATCCGGCGTACGGTCACCGCATCGGCAAAGTCGGAAAAGACCAGCGCGGCATCGACATGGTAGGCGACGCCCTGGCGCAGGAATTCCTCGACCTTGTCGACCGAACCGACACGAATGAGGATCACCTGCTTGCCGATGGCCTGCGTTTCGGTCAGCAGCTTGTCGAAGAGATCGAGGTCGGAAAGGTCGTGGATATGGTTCACCACCACGGCCACGAGGTTTACCGTCTTAGTGGTCAGGCTCTGGGCCAGGAGGTTGACGCGAAAGCCCAACTGGCTCGCTGCCGCCAGCACGCGCTCGCGCTTTTCGTCCGAGACCGGGCGGCGTTCGGGCGACAGAGCGCGCGAAGCGACGGCCTTGGAGACACCGGCGACGCGCGCCACGTCGGCAATGGTGACCTTGCCGTGCGGCGCCGCTTCGTCCTTCATCGCAGCTTCCCGAATCCCAAGAACCAAGGCACCCCAAACGGATGATCACCTGCTTAGACATCGGCGGTTCGGGCATCAAGGGCGCTGTGGCGCGGAGTGCCTCGGATATCAGCATGCTGAC
>DASWWF010000171.1:0-3112 GCA_036401035.1 Devosia sp. | reverse complement strand
TCAAGCCGGGGTGAAGTGGGAGCCGAGGAAGTAGGGCCAGACGATGAGGCCAAGCAGGCCCATCCAGAAATCCAGCTTCAGATAGCCGATAGAGAACAGCCACCCGGCGAACCAAAGGGCGCCGAGCGAGGTGTGCTGCGTGATCTGTATGCGTTCCACGGAGTGCTCCCACCGTCGAGTGACGGCGGGGACACTCGGACTCCGCGGCGCCATCCGCCTTGACCTGAATCAAGTGGCGGTGGTGGACCGGGTCAGTCGACTTCGGCCAGCATGTTCCTGTCGGCCAGCGTCATGCCGAAGCCCGGAGCGGACGATGGCTTGAGCTTGCCGTTGACCGGCACCGGTTCGCCTTCGAAGAGATCGCCGAACACCGGCATGATGGTCTTGCCATCCGGGCTCGCCGCCACATACTCGCAGAAGGCCGGCCCGGTCTGGCTGGCGATGAACTGGTACGAGTAGGGGCCAGAGCCGTGCGGCACGACGGGAATGTCGTAAGCCGAGGCGTGGGCTGCAATCTTCAAGAGCTCGGTCATGCCACCCACCCACATCACGTCGGGCTGGATGATGTCGAGATTGCGCTCCTCGATGAGATGACGCAGGCCATAGCGGGTGTATTCGTGCTCGCCGGTGGTCCATTTGACGAAGGGGCAGGCACGCTTGATGGCGCGATAGCCCTCATTGTCGTCCGGCGACAGCACCTCTTCCCACCAGTGGATGTGCAGGTGCTCCGCGGCGTGGGCGAGGCGGATGGCGTAGTCGGCGGTGAGCGACATGTAGCAGTCGACCATCAGCGGAAAATCCGGGCCGACGGACCCGCGATGCGCGGCGAGCCACTCGACATTCTTGCGCAGCCCTTCCTCGCCTTCGAAGTGGCTGTGCGGCAGCGGTACCTTGGCGCCCCAGAAGCCGAGTGCCTTGATGGCAGCCGGCTCGGGCGTGGTGCAATAGAAGGTGATCTCGTCGCGCGAAAGGCCGCCGATGAGGTTGTAGACCGGTTCGCCGCGGACCTTGCCCTGGAGGTCCCAGAGCGCCAGGTCGACGCAGCTGATCGCCATGATCGGCAGACCCTTGCGGCCATAGGGCAGGGACGAGCGATAGAGCTGGTCCCAGAGCATGTTGGTGTTGCGCGCGTCCTCGCCCACGAGGAAGCGGGCGAAGTGATGCTTGATCATCCAGGCCGCCGGTGCGCCGCCCGAGCCGGTGGCGACACCGACGGTGCCGTCCTCGGTCTCGATCTCGACGACGATGGCGCCGAGCACGCCGATGCCCCAGCTCGACCGCTTCTCGCGAAACTTCGGATAGCCCGACATCGGGTTCGAGATCAGCGTATCGACCAGCCAGTGCTTGCTCTCGCCCGGCTTGAAATAGGTGCCGGCCTTGGCGCTCGGCTTGAGAGTGAAGACGCGGACGTCCTTGATGCGGAAGGCGGTGCTCACTGCAGGACTCACGGCTGGTAGAATACGCGCTTGAGCGGCACCTGCACCGGCACATTGTCCGGATGCGTCTCCATGATGTCGGCCATGTGCTTCCACCACCGCTTCATGATCTCGGTGTCGGGCAGCTTGTCCATGGTGTGATCGTCGGCGCGGGTGAGGATGCCGAAGAGATGGTTGTCCTCGGGGTCGAGCCAGATCGTGTAGTCCGAGACGCCCGCGTCGCGCAGCGCCTGGGTCAGCTCGGGGAAAATCTCGTCGTGCCGCTTCTCGTATTCGGCCGCCTGGCCGGGAAAGAGGTTCATGCGGAAGGCGATGCGTTCAGGCATTGTCGGTCTCACTTCTGCCGTTTGGCCAGGGCCATGGACTGGATGGTTGTGTCGCGCACATGTTCGAGGTGCCGGCGATAGGCGGCGACCGCGGTGGGCGCATCATTGGCGAGGATGGCGTCGGCGACTTCCACATGCTGGCGCACGCTGATGTCGATGACGCCGGGGATTTCGCTGGCGGTGCGGCGCACGTCGAGCCCCAGGTCGTAGAGCACCTGCGCCAGCGCCGAAAGCAGGGCGTTGCGCGCCCCGTCATTGATCGCCTGGTGATATTCGATATCGAGCAGCCGGAACGCCACCGGGTCGCCATGAAAGGCGCGGCCGTCGACAGCGAGCTTGTGGATGCGCTGCCGCTGCTCGGCCGAGGCGCGCTCGCAACAGAGTCGCACCAGTTCGAGATCGACCACGGTGCGCGTCTCGAACTGCTGGTGCACATCGTAATCGGCAACGGCCAGCACCGAGTTGAACGGCGCCACGAGACGGCTCGGGGAGAGGTCGGTGACGGTGTAACGCCCGCCCTGCCGGCTCACCAGCACGCCCATCAGCGTCAGCGCTTTGAGCGCCTCGCGCAGCGGCGGCCGGGAGATGCCGAAGGCGATGGTCATCTGCTGCTCGGTGGGGAGGCGATCACCGGGCTTGAGATTGCCGGACTTGATCATGCCCATGATGCGGTTGGCGACCTGCTCGGCGATGGAGCGCCGCTCCAGCGTGCCGCCGCCAAAACCGTCGGGGGCGCGCTCGGCCTCGACCAGCCCGGCAAAGCTGTCGCTTGCCGGCTCGGCCACCTTCGTCTCCCGCCCTCTCGCGCCCGTAGCCATCCCAGCCTCAGAGGTTGAGCCGGTAGAAGGCGATGGCGTTGTCCCGGTAGATCTTCCGCGTCTCGGTCTCGCTGAGTCCGAGGTCGGCGAAGGCATTGTCGAGTACCTGCACCCATTGCGTCAGGTTGGTGGACTGCAAGAGGATCGGATAGTCGCCCGCATAGATGGTGCGCTCCGGCCCGAAGGCATCGAGCGTCGCCTCGATATAGGGGCGCAGCTCTTCCTCGGTCCAGTTCTCGCTCGCATAGGGCGGCAGGTCCGAGAGCTTCACCCACATATTGGGGTGTTTGGCGAGATCGTGCATGTCCTCGCGGAACTGCTCGATCTTGCCCTGCCGGATGCCCGGCTTGCCGCAATGGTCGAGGATCATCGGTACGTCGTGGATGAGCTTGACCCACTCGCGGATGAAATCCATCTGCGTGTAATTGGGGTTGATGTCGAACGACCAGCCGAACTCTGAGAGCAGGTTCGTGCCCTCGATGAAGCCTTCGCTCATCGTCAGCCCGCGCGGGTCGGCGTCGAATTCCATGAT
>DASWWF010000170.1:0-15124 GCA_036401035.1 Devosia sp. | reverse complement strand
GTGAGCGGCGCCTCGGGCTCGGGGAAATCGACGTTGCTCGACCTCATCGCCGGCTTCCTGCCGGCGCAGAGCGGGACGCTGAGCCTCGATGGCCACGATCTCCGTCCGCTGGCGCCGGAAGAGCGGCCGGTCTCGATCCTGTTCCAGGCCGAAACGCTGTTCGAGCACCTGACCGCTGCGCACAACGTCGCCCTCGGCCTGCCGGCGGGAACGGCATCACGGGAGCGCGACCGGCTGGTGCGCGAGGCGCTGGCGGATGTGGGCATGGCGGAGATCGGCCCGCAACGCGCGGATACTTTGTCGGGTGGGCAAAAGCAGCGGGTGGGACTCGCGCGCACTCTGCTGCGCAACCGCCCGGTGCTGCTGCTCGACGAGCCGTTTTCGGCGCTGGACGACGAGACGCGCGCAACGACGCGCGACCTGGTGAAGGCGCTGACGCAGCGGCAGGGCTGGATCACGATTTTGGTGAGCCACCACGCCGACGACGTCGCGGCGCTGGCGACCCGGAAATACCGGATCGCGGATGGGCAGCTGGTGCTCGTGGCTGGGTGAGTGCCCGGTCTCTTCTCCCCTCAGGGGAGAAGGTGGCGCAAAGCGCCGGATGAGGGGTGAATGCGGCCCAAGAGCAAAGGTGAGACGCTGAACCCCTCACCCTGGCCCTCTCTCCTCAGGGGAGAGGGGACCGATAGGTCAGGGCTTAATGCGTCTCAGGCCGGTGGCTGGGCGTTGCCCCAGGCCTGGAAGACCTCGGTGAACATGGTCTCGGCCGCCGGGTCTTTTTCCAGCGTGATGATCGCGCGCTTGCCGGTGGCATAGATGATCGCGAGATCGATCCACTTGCGCGAGGTCAGCAGCTGGCTGTTGGCCGTCGTATCCTCGGGCGAGGAGCTGAGCGCGAAGAGGAACGAGTTGCCGACGACGCGGGCCGAAGCGCCGACCAGCGGCTGGCCCTGCACCAGTTCTTCGTTCTTGAGCAGCACGCCCGGCAGGCCGGCGACAGAGCCGCCGATGAAGCTGTCGGAGACCTTGAAGCTGATTTCCATCAGGTGGCTGGCCGGCAGCGTCGTATCGACATTCTTGCGGATGAGGATATCGACGCCGAGGTTACGGGCCGGGATCGAGGCCTTGCCCACGAGGGTCGGCAGGCCGGTTTCGTCCTTGCCCTTGGTCCATTCGACGGTGCCCGAGAACGGCACGGCGCCGGTGGTGCCGTCGTCCGACGCTTCGAGCAGCAGCGATTGGCTGCCATCCGGGTTGAGCGCGGCGACATCGGTGGCGACGCTACCGGCAGCACCGGCCGCGGTGTCGCCGAGGCGCTGTGCGCTGTCGGCCGGGGCCGGCGAACCGGTGAGGGCCAGCGCGGAACTGCCCGCGGCCGGAGCCGGTTCGGACGGCAGACGTTCGCCTTCCTTCATCTCCGGCGTCGCGGCGGCGACAGCCGGTTCGCTGAGCGTTGTATTGCCCGGGCCGCTCTGCGGCGTCGGCACGGCGGTCTCGGCATTTGCCGTGGCGACAGGAGCCGCGGCGGCCGGCGTTTCCGTGCTGGCGACGGCGGCCGGCTTGTTGGCAAAGACCGAGTCGAGATTGAGATAGCCTTCGTTCCAGGCCCAGACGCCGGCGCCACCGGCGCCGAGCAGCAGGACGGCGAAGACGATGAGGAAGATGGTAACGGCCGAAATGCCGCTGCGATCGTCCTCGGCGCGAGCCCTCGGGAAGCCGGCTTCGGCGACCGCTGCCTCACGGCCGCGACGGGCCTTGGGTGCGCGCTCGTCGTCGTCGCGGAGCGGATTACGCTGCTTGCCCTTGGGTTCGCGCGGCGGCTTGGCATTGCGGCCAGCCTTGGCGCTCGGACCATCGCCGCGACGTGGCGCATCGGGGAACATACCGCCCAGGCCGACGCGGGCGGGACGTTCGTCTTCCACCTCGTCTTCGACAGCGGCAAAACCGTTTTGCTGTACCGGGATCTGAACCGGCGCAGTCTCACCGCGGGCCTCGCGGTCGAGCGTCGCCATGGCGCGGTCGATCAGGCCCTGCGGGTCGGCCGGCTGCGGATCGGGCTCGACTTCGACTTCGCGGACGGCCGACATTGCGGCGATCTGCTGTGGCGCTTCGAGATAGACCGGCTCGGCCTGCTGGCGGGTGACGAGCTGCGGGCCGCGAGTGGCACCGCCACCGGTCGGGCTGCCGAGCTGCGGACCAAGGCTGCCGATGCCGCCATTGCCTTCACGCCGCCCCTCGAGGGTCGGGCCGCGACGGCCGGCATCGGGGGTGGGCACGCTGAACGCCGTCGAGGCGCTGCGGCCCTTGGCGGCTTCCGCGCGGGCGACGATGGCCGGCAGCGGCCGGCCGCCGCTGCGGTTAGGAGTGGGCTTGGCCGGTACCGTCTCTTCGATATCGTCCTCGACCGGCTCCTCCTCGGCCACCGGCTCGGGCGGCACGGCGCGAAGCTGGATCGGCTTGGCGAGAGTCTTGGCGTCCGGACGGGCGCCATTGCTGCGCGCCGGGGCCTGATCGCGCGCGTCGCGGTCGGCGGCGGCGATGATGTCTTCGATCGACGCACCGGCCTGCTGGCTGCGCTGGGCGGCCTTGGGCTGGTCCTGCACCGGCGCATTCAGCTGCGGCTTGGCCGGGCCACGGCCCGGAGGCGGCAGCGACTTGCTCGGCGGCGCCTCGAAATAGACCGGCGCCGGCGCGGCATCCTGCGCGGACCCGTTCATGCCGGCGATGACGGCCTCGCTCGCTTCCTGCTCCACCTGGCGGATGCAGTCTTCGAGTTGCAGGCGATGGGTGGTGATGTCCCGGGCTGCCAGGGGCGGGTTGATAGCGCGCAACTGCCCCACGAGAGCCGCGCGCGCCTTTTCATAGACAGCGCGCCGGGCGGCCCCGTTGTTTTCCGGCAGGGCCTCTACTGCCCTGCGTAGCAGCTCTTTGTAATCTGCCATTGGTTACGTAACACTCGTATTTAGCCGGGATGTTTTAGCAAAAAAACTCAGTCTTGGAACGGGTCATGCACGAGGATGGTATCCAGCCGCTCCGGACTGGTCGAAAGCATGGCTACCGGCGCACCGATGAGCTCTTCGATATATCTCACGTATTTGACCGCTTGTGCTGGCAATTCCGACCAGCTGCGCGCCCCTGCTGTTGTTTCTGACCACCCCTCCAGCGACTCGTAGATCGGTCTAACAGCAGCTTGTGCCCCCATTGAGGCAGGCAAGTAGTCTACGCGCTTGCCATCGATCTCATAGCCGACGCAGACCTTGATCTCCTTGAGACCGTCCAAAACATCGAGCTTTGTCAATGCGATACCGGAAATCCCGGAGGTCCGGACGGTCTGCCGGACGATCACCGCGTCGAACCAGCCGCAGCGGCGCTTGCGCCCCGTAACTGTGCCGAATTCGTGGCCACGGGTGCCCAGAAACTCGCCGACCTCGCCGAAGTCTTCTGTGGGAAACGGTCCTTCGCCGACTCGCGTGGTGTAGGCCTTGGTGATGCCGAGCACGTAGCCGATGGCCGTGGGCCCGAGGCCGGAGCCTGCCGCGGCCTGCCCGGCGACGGTGTTCGACGACGTCACGAACGGGTAGGTACCGTGATCGTTGTCGAGCAGCGCGCCCTGTGCGCCTTCGAAGAGGATTCGCGCGCCGTTACGGCGCTTTTCGTCGAGCAGCTCCCAGACCCGGCCGACAAACGGCAGCACGGCGTCCTTGACCTGCATGAGCTCGTCGTAGAGCGCATCGACGCTGAATTCGCTGAGATTCATGCCGCGGCGCAGCGCATTGTGGTGCGCCAGCAGCCGCTCGATCTTGTCCTTGAGGGTCGCCGGATCGGCGAGGTCGCAGACGCGGATGGCGCGTCGGCCCACCTTGTCTTCATAGGCCGGGCCGATGCCGCGCTTGGTAGTGCCGATCTTGAGGCCGGAATTGGAGTTCTCGCGGGTGGCGTCGAGTTCGCGGTGCACCGACAGGATCAGCGGCGCATTCTCGGCGATCTTGAGCACGTCCGGGGTGACGTGCACGCCCTGCGACCCCAGCTTTTCCAGCTCTTTGACGAAATGGTGCGGATCGACGACGACACCGTTGCCGATGACCGAGAGCTTGCCGCTGACCACGCCCGAGGGCAGCAGGCTCAGCTTGTAGCTGACGCCGTCGATGACCAGCGTATGTCCGGCATTATGGCCGCCCTGGTAGCGCACGATGACATCGGCGCGCTCGGCCAGCCAATCGACGATCTTGCCCTTGCCCTCGTCGCCCCACTGGCTGCCGACGACCACCACATTTGCCATTGAGAAACAGTCCCCGCACTCGGGCCGGCCCGGCCAAGCGTCCATGCGCTGGCGTGCCGCCGCAAAAACCTGGATAAGTCTTGCGCCACCCTGCCCGGTCCGTTCCGGACCTGCTGCAAATCGCTGGTATGGCGATGACCCTTTAGACTACTAGTGCCGCAATGACAAATCCGCCCTCCGCCGCAGCCAGCGCCTCACCCGTTCGCACCGCCTATATCATCCTGACGCTGACCAGCCTGTTCTGGGGCGGCAACGTCGTGGCAGGCAAACTCGCGGTCGGGCATATCGAGCCCAATGCGCTGATGATCCTGCGCTGGAGCGGCGCGCTGCTGGCCGTGATGCCCTTTGCCATCGGGCCGCTGAAGCGCGACTGGCCGGTGATCCGCAAGTCCTGGCCGCTGCTGATCTATTTCGGCGCCATCGGGTTCGCGACGTTCAACGTCTTCGTCTACATGGCCGCGCACTTCACCTCAGGGGTCAACATCGCCATCGAACAGGTGGCGGTGAACATCTTTGTCATGATGATGAACTTTGCTCTGTTCCGGACCCGGGTCAAAGGCCTGCAGATCCTCGGCGTGGCGCTGACGATCCTCGGCGTCGCCCTCACCGCCACCCACGGCGACCTCGGAAGAATCCTGTCCCTCGAGGTCAATGCCGGTGACCTCATGGTGATTGCCGCCTGCTTCGCCTATGCCACCTACTCGATCGCACTCCGCTGGCGTCCACCAGCGCACTGGATGAGCATCTTCGTGGTCTCCACCATTGGCGCGATTGCCGCCTCCTTCTTCTACCAGGGCATCCTGGGCGGCGGGGTGATGGCGTTCTTCGAGCAATTGCCGACGATCAGCACCCAAGGCTGGATCATCGTCGCCTACACGGTGCTGCTTCCCTCGGTCTGCTCGCAGATTCTCTATGTGCGCGGCGTGGAACTGATCGGCTCGAACCGGGCCAGCCTCTTCGTCAACCTGATCCCGATCTTCGGCACCATCGGTTCGGTGCTGGTGCTGGGCGAACGGCTGGAGCTGTTCCACCTGATGGCCGCCGGCCTCGTCGTCATCGGCATCGTGCTGGCCGAGTTCGCGGTGCGGCGGGCCTAGCGCAGCAACGCCGCCAGGGTTTCGGAACCACCCTGCAGGATGTTGAGGTCGACCGGTTCCTCGATCCCCTCAACGCGGCCGTTGTTGTGATACTGCCAGACCGTCCAGTCCTCATGGCCGGGATGCGACAGCAGCGAGCGCACCCACTTGCGTCGTTCCGGAATGACGGTGCCGTAGGTTTCGGCTGCCTCGCCGATGGCGTAGATCATCACCGGCTGGCCGAAGGTGGCTTCGACGACATCGATGAACACCTTGAGCTGGATGGCAAATTCCTCCGGTGTCGGCCGCTCGGAGCAATTGCCGGAAAACTCGATGTCGACCACCGGCGGGAGCTGCGGCTGATCCTTGGGTACGGTGCGGAGGAAGTTGGCGGCCTGATCGGCCCCCGAGCGGCACAGGGTGAAGAAATGGTAGGCGCCCACAGCCAGACCGAGCTTGCGGGCGACGAGGAAGTTGCTCAGGAACTCCGGATCGACGTGATCGCCACCCTCGGTCGCCTTGATGATGGCGAAGGCGATGTCGTCTTCAACGACGTGCCGCCAGTCGATGACGCCCTGGTGGTGCGAGACGTCGATCCCCCGAACCGGATAGCGGTCCCGGTCCGGGGAGAAGTTCATGACGTAGAGCCAGCCCGCTGCCCCGATGAGCGCGACCACACCGAAGATCGTGGCACCGATGGGCAGGAACCGGCGGAGCACCCTAGAACCGCAGCGCCTTGGCCTGCTTGACGCCCTCCAGCTTGGTGATTTCGCCGAGCTGGGCTTCGGTCAGTTCGCCGTCGATCGAGAGCAGCGCGATGGCATCGCCACCCACCTCGGCGCGGCCGAGGTTGAAGTTGGCGATGTTGATGCCGAGCTTGCCCAGGAGGGTGCCGAGGCGGCCGATATGGCCCGGCTTGTCCTCGTTGGTGACATAGAGCATCGAGCCGGTGAGCTCGGCTTCCATGTTGATGCCCTTGACCTGGATGATGCGCGGCTTGCCATTGCCGAACACCGTGCCGGCGAGGCCCCGCTCCTGCTTGTCGGTGGTGATGGTCAGGCGGATATAGCCTTCATAGGCGCCCTGCTGGTCGCGGCTGACGATCTCGACATTGATGCCGCGATCCTTGGCGATCTGCGGGGCGGAGACCATGTTGACCTCCTGCATCTGCGGTTTGAGCACGCCAAACAGCGCCGCCGCCGTCATCGGCTTGACGTTGAGGGCGGCGACCGAGCCCTCGTATTCGATGCGGATGCCGGTGATCGGGTCTTCGGTGAGCTGGCCGGCGAACGAGCCCAGCGTTTCGGCGAGCTTCACCCAGGGGGTGAGGCGCGGCGCTTCCTCGGCAGTGATCGAGGGGAAGTTGAGCGCGTTCGAGATTTCCCCGCTCATCAGGTAGGCCGAAATCTGCTCGGCCACCTGCAGCGCCACGTTTTCCTGCGCTTCGGTCGTCGACGCGCCCAGATGCGGCGTGGCGATGAAATTGGGCAGCTCGAACAAAGCGTTGCTGGTTGCCGGCTCTTCGACGAAGACGTCGAACGCGGCGCCGGCGACCTTGCCGGCCTTGAGCGCGTCGGCGAGCGCGGCTTCATCGACAAGACCGCCGCGGGCGCAGTTGATGATGCGGACGCCGTCCTTCATCTTGGCGATGGCGTCGGCATTGATGATGTTCTTCGTCGCTTCGATCAGCGGCGTGTGCAGGGTAATGAAGTCGGCGCGCTTGAGCAGGTCGTCGAGTTCGACCTTTTCGACGCCCATGGTCTGGGCCCGTTCCGGGGTGAGGAACGGATCGAAGGCGATGACCTTCATCTTGAGGCCCTGGGCGCGGTCGGCGACGATCGAGCCGATGTTGCCCGCGCCGATCAAGCCCAGGATTTTATTGGTGACTTCGACGCCCATGAAGCGGTTCTTTTCCCACTTGCCGGCGCGGGTCGAGGCGTCGGCTTCCGGGATCTGGCGGGCGAGCGAGAGCATCAGCGAAATGGCATGCTCGGCCGTGGTGATCGAATTGCCGAAGGGGGTGTTCATGACGATCACGCCCTTCTTCGTGGCGGCCGGAATGTCGACATTGTCGACCCCGATGCCGGCCCGACCGATCACCTTCAAGTTCTTGGCAGCGCTGAGGATTTTTTCGGTGACCTTGGTCGCCGAGCGGATCGCGAGGCCATCGTAATTGCCAATGACTTCGAAGAGTTTGTCCTTGTCCTTGCCCAGATCTGGCAGGTAGTCGACCTCGACGCCATTGTCCTTGAAGATCTGGACGGCGGTCTTCGAAAGCTTGTCCGAAACGAGCACTTTGGGCATGTGAGCAACCCTCCGGGTTGAGCGAATAGGGAATAGTGAGTAGCGAATAGGGGAGAGGCGAACGGAGAGCGAGCGGGCCTATTGGCTACTCGCTACTCACTATTCGCTTCGATCAGGCAGCAGTCATGAGGGCGGCTTTTTCGGCGGCGAAGGCCCAGTCGAGCCACGGCAGCAACGCCTCGAGGCTCGCAGCTTCGACGGTCGAACCGGCCCAGATGCGCAGACCCGACGGGGCGTCCTTGTAGGCGCCGATGTCATAGGCCGCGCCGGCCTTGTCGAGGCGGGAGACGATGGCCTTGGCGAAAGCCGCCTGGCCGTCGGCATCGAGCGCCGTCACCGCCGGGTCGACGATCGAGAGACAGACCGAGGTGTTGGACCGCGTCGCCGGGTCCTTGGCGAGGAAATCGATCCAGTCCGTCCGGGCAACCCAGTCGCCCAGCACCTTGGCATTGGCGTCGGCGCGGGCCTGCAGCGCCTTGAGGCCGCCGACCTTGAGCCCCCATTCCATGGCGTCGATGGCGTCTTCGATGACGATCATCGAGGGCGTGTTGATGGTCGCGGCCTCGAACACTTCGGCAAGCAGCTTGCCACCCTTGGTGAGGCGGAAGAGTTTCGGCAGCGGCCAGGCCGGCTTGTAGCTCTCGAGCCGGGCAACGGCGCGCGGCGACAGGATCAGCACGCCATGCGCGGCTTCGCCCCCCAGCGCCTTCTGCCAGGAGAAGGTGACCACGTCGAGCTTGGGGAAATCGAGGTTCTGCGCAAAGGCGGCCGAAGTCGCGTCACAGATGGTGAGGCCCTGACGATCGGCCGGAATCCAGTCCGCATTCGGGACGCGAACGCCCGAGGTGGTGCCGTTCCAGGTAAAGACGACGTCGCGGCTGAAATCGACCTGGCTAAGATCGGGCAGTTCGCCGTAGCCGGCCTTGATGATGCGCGCGTCAGGCAGCTTGAGCTGCTTTTGCACGTCGGTCACCCAGCCTTCGCCGAACGACTCCCAGGCCAGCATGTCGACGCCGCGCTCGCCCAGCATCGACCACAGCGCCATCTCGACCGCGCCGGTATCGGAAGCGGGCACGATGCCGATGAGATAGTCGGCCGGCACCTGCAGCAGTTCGCGCGTGAGGTCGATGGCCTTCTGGATGCGCGCCTTGCCCGGCTTGGAGCGATGCGAGCGGCCAACGAGCGCGTTGGCGAGCGCTTCCACCGTCCAACCAGGACGTTTGGCACAGGGGCCCGACGAAAAATTCGGATTGGCCGGTTTCACCGCCGGCGCGGTCAGGGGCAGATCAGCCATGGCGACCCTCCCAGGTCGAAAGCCTTGCGTTAGGGCAAGGTGTCCTGAGGCGGCAAATACTCCTCTGAGGGGATCGCCGTCAATGGGGATGTCGCCACGAAGGCGCCCGATCAACCGATCGACTAAATCAAAACGCTATTCGCCAGAACCGGACGTCCCATTAGTCTGCGGAGGCTGGACGAACTGACAGCGGACTCTGCTGCGCATCCAGAAGAAAGATCCGCTCCAGCACCCGCCGATATGGCCGCTCGCCTTCGAGTTCCATGATGTCGCGCATGTGCTCGCGCCAGCGCGTGATGGCGGGCGCTTCCGGCAGGCTGAAGTCGTAGGCGGCTGACCGGATCGTGTGGGCGAAAAGCAGCCCCGAATCCTCGTGGAAATAGATCTCGTAGTAGACGATGCCCTGCGCCAGCAGCGCCTCGCGCATCTCGGGCCACAATGCGTCGTGGCGGCGGCGATACTCGTCCGCCATGCCTGGCTTTACCTTGAGAACGAACGCCCCGGTGGCGGCCGGATCGATCCGTATCCCTGTCGCTGGTGTCGCTGCTGCCATCGTCCCCTCCCTTGGTCGAACATCGGCTGAAAGCGCGTTGGCACCTCTTGCCAACCTGCCGCCTCCATGATTTGATCAAACATCAATAATCAATAATATGACTGCCAACAAGCCCTCGGAGGAAACCCATGACTGCAAGATTCTCGCGCCGGCAGGCGCTTCAACTCGGCGCCTCTGCGCTCGCTGCATCCGCCCTGATGACGCCCGGCCGGGCCTTCGCCCAGGCGGCGACGCTGCGCATCGGCCACGTATTGGCGCCTACCCATCAGTTCCATCTCGGCCTCGAGCTGGCGGCCAAGTCGGTTGCCGCCGCTACGGCGGACCGCGTCAAGCTCGAGATCTTCCCGTCCTCGCAGCTCGGCACCGAGCGCGACATGAACGTCGCCATCCGTACCGGTGGCGTCGATGGCCTGCTCGCCTCGCCCGGCGGCGCCAGCGTTCATCTGAAGGAACTGGCCATCCTCGATGCACCCTACCTCTTCCGCGACAATGCCCATTGGCAGGCCGTCGTCGATGGCCCGATTGGCGAAGAGTGGAAGAAGAAGATCGTCGAACAATCCGGCGTCCACATCGTCGGCTGGTTCCACCGCGGCACCCGCCACGTCATCTCGCGCCAGGCCGCCTACGAAACCATCGGCGCCATCAAGGACCAGAAGATCCGCGTCGCTGACCTGCCGCCCTACCCGCAGGTGTTCCAGGGCTTTGGCGCCATCCCGACCCCGATTGCCTTCGCCGAAATGTACCAGGCGCTGGAATCCGGCATTGTCGATGGCGCCGACGTGCCGCTCGATACCATCCTCAGCCAGAAGCTGTTCGAGGTTTCGAAGTTCGTGAACCTCATCGCCTGGAGCTTTGCCGCGCCCGGACCGATCCTCGTCTCCGACCAGTCCTGGAGTTCGCTGAGCGCCGAAGACCAGGCCGCCCTCGTCGCCGCCATCAAGGAAGGTTCGGCGCTTGTCACCGACGCCTTCACCAGCGGTGAAGAAGCGGTCAAGGAACAGCTGACTGCCGCCGGCATGACCCTCTCCACCCCCACCGATCTGCCCGCCTGGGAGGCAGCAGCCGCCGCTGCCATTCCGACGCTGGCCGACAGCTGGGGCGGCGACGTCTCGCTCTATCAGAAGATCCGCGACGTCCAGGCCTGATCCACGATGGCTCTTCGACTCCTCAAGACCGTGCAAGCGGCGCTCGGGCGCGCCGAAGAGCTCGTCGCTATGACTCTGGTCGTCGCGCTGATGGTCGTGGTCAACCTGCAGATCTTCGCGCGCTACATCTTCCACCATCCCTTCATCTGGCCCGAAGAAGTCTCGCGCCTGCTGCTGGTGTGGATGACCTTCATCGGCGCTGCGGCCCTCACCCGCCGCGGCGCCGACCTCGCCGTCGACACCTTCATCGAAATGCTGCCGCACGGCGGGCGGCGCGTGCTGCTCATCATCCGCGACGCGCTGCTGGTGGTGGTCTTCACCATCATCGCGCTGCAGGGTTTTGAACTCGCCAAGGCCGTCAACGGCATGCCGCTGGTCGCCACCGGCTGGCCCACCGCCATGCTCGCCTGGCCGGTCATCGCTGGCGCCGTCCTCACCGTTTTCCACTGCGTGATCCGCCTCATCGACGGGTTCGCCAACCCGTCGGTCGAAGTCCCGCATACGCCAAAGGTGCTCACGTGAGCGCTCTCTACGTTGTCGTCCTGCTGGTCCTGCTATTCTCGGGCGTTCCGGTCGCCGCCAGCCTGTTGATCGTCAGCATCGGCGGCATCCTTGCGGCAGGAGTCCCGCTATCGATCCTTGGGCAGCGTATCGCCTTCGGCATCGACAGCTTCACGCTGATCGCCATCCCCATGTTCCTGCTCATGGGCAACCTGATGAACGCGTCGGGCGTCACCCAGCGCATCTTCGATTTCTCGGTGGCCATGGTCGGACACTGGC
This sequence comes from Devosia sp., assembly GCA_036401035.1. GTDB lineage: Bacteria > Pseudomonadota > Alphaproteobacteria > Rhizobiales > Devosiaceae > Devosia_A. The sequence continues at coordinate 3,693 of DASWWF010000170.1, read as the reverse complement.
GCGCCGGCCTCGCCCAGGTGAACATCATCGGCTCGCTGATCTTTTCGGGCATGTCGGGTTCCGCCCTTGCCGACGCCGCTGGCCTCGGCACCGTCGAAATCCGGGCCATGACGCTGAAGGGCTATTCGCCGGCCTTCGCTGCCGCCATCACTGCCGCGTCCGCCACCATCGGTCCGGTCATTCCGCCCTCGACAGTCGCCGTGCTCTACGCCTTCATCGCCGACGTCTCGATCGGCCGGATGTTCCTCGCCGGTGTCGTTCCCGGCCTGATCATGGTCTTTGCCCTGATGGTGCTGGTCCACTGGCGCGGCAAGTCTCTCGACCTGCCAACCTATGTCAGGGCGAGCTGGGCTGAACGTGGCCGCGCCACCTGGAAGGCGCTGCCCGCTCTCGTCGTCCCCATCGGGCTGATCGGCGGCATGCGCACCGGCATCTTCACTGCCACCGAAGTCGCCGCCGTCGGCGCGCTCTATGCCCTGCTGCTGGCCGCGGTCTACTGGAAGACCACCGACAAGAAGGAGATGATCGGCGCCTTCCGCGAGACAGCCTTGTCCACTGGCGGCATCATGATCATCGTGGCCGCAGCCAACGTCTTCGCCTGGATTCTCACACGCGAGCGCATCCCGCAGGGCGTGGCGGAGTCGGTGATCGCCTTCAACCTCGATCCCATCACGCTCCTGCTCGTTCTGAACGTGCTGATCCTGCTACTCGGCATGATCCTCGACGCCTCCGCCATCCTTATCCTCGTGACCCCGGTTGTCATGCCCGCCGTGCTGGCGGTCGGGATCGATCCGGTGCATTTCGGCATGGTGCTGATCCTCAACATGATGATTGGCCTCCTGACCCCACCGGTCGGCATGGCGCTGTTCATCGTCTCCAACATCGCCAAGGCGCCCATCGCCACAGTGGCGCGCGAGACCATGCCCTACATCATTGCCTTCCTCGCCGTGCTGCTTCTCATCACCTTCGTGCCGCAACTGGTGCTGTGGCTTCCCGACCTCGTCTACGGACCCGCGAAACTATGACCACCGACGTTCTCGAAATCATGCATGGCGGTGCCGAGCGCCTGTCGATCACCTGGGTGAATGCCGATCCCCCGCCCACCCGCATCGCCCGCTATCGTGTCCCGTCCGGACACTCGGTGTCGATGCATGTGCATACCGGCAAGGCCGAGCACTGGGTGATCGTCGCCGGCGAGGGTATCGTGCGCGTCGGGGAGCATTCGTTCATTGTGAAGGCCGGCGACGTCGTGCATACGCCACCCACCATTCCGCATGGCCTCACCACCACGAGCGCCGAACCTCTGGTGTTTCTCAACATCGTGCAGCCCACCGGCGAGCCGATTACTTCGGTCGAGCTGGAGTCCTGAACATGGTGCGCCTGCTCATCACCGGCGGCAGCGGGATGGTCGCCCAGCATGTCGCCGAAGCTGCCATCGCCGCCGGCCACGACGTCGCCCTTGCCGATGTCGCCTGGCCGGAAGAACGGATGTGGGTGAGCGGCCCGGCCCGGCTCACGTTCGACATCCGCGACGCCGATGCCTGCCACCGCCACGCCCAGGGTGCCGCCGCCATCGTCCACTGCGCCGCCGTGGTCGGCCCCATTCGCGCCCGCACCGATCCCCAGGTGACGCTTGCGGTCAACGTCAACGGCACCGCCAACCTGCTCGAGGCCGCCCATGCCAATGGAGCGCGCCTGATCAACGTCTCCACCGCTACGCTCTATGGCAACCGGCCCGACCTCAGGCCGCTTGCGGAGACAGACCCCGCCGACCCGCTGACCATCTACGACGGCAGCAAGCTGATGACCGAGAACTGGTGCGCCGCGCATCGCCGCACCTTCGGCAGCGACAGTGCCTCGTTCCGCACCGGGTTTGTCTACGGTCGTGGCAACCAGATCGGCGAGTACTTCCTGCCCCGCGTCCTCGCCGGCGAGGCGGTTGAGGAGAAGGCCGGCGGCGACCATCCCTGCGACTTCACCTACGTCGTCGATCTCGCTGAGGCACTGCTTGCCGCCGCCCTTGCGCCGACGCTGCACCATCCCGTCTACAACATCACCGGCGGCGTCCTTCGTACGCGCAGCGAGTTCGCCGATGCAGTGCGCCACGTCGTTCCGAGCGCCAGGATCATCCAGGCGCCCGGCATCGACCCCGCTCGTCATCTCCGGGGACCGTCTGTGCTGGACCTCGCCAGGGCCGATTTCGCCTGGAGCCCGCGCTTTTCCGTCGAGAGCGGTGTCGCCGACTGGCTCGCGCGCATTCGTCCGCTATGATGAGCAGTGTCCAAGGCTGGGAGCGGCGATGAACGACGATACAATCGGCAGGCCGGCGGCGTCACCGATCCTGCACCGCAAGAAGGCGGACCTCGTCTACGAATACCTGCGCGAGCAGATCATCAACGGCACCTATCCACCAGGCCGCCGCATGACCCTCGCCGACCTCTCCGGCGAACTCGGCCTGTCGCACATGCCGGTGCGGGAGGCGCTGCTCAAGCTCGAGCGTGAAGGCCTGCTCGTCAGCGAGCCGCACAAGGGCATGCGCGTGGTGGAACTTTCGCTCAAGGATGCACAGGAACTGTTCGAGATCCGCTGCGAACTCGAAGGCCTCTCCGCCTGGCGCGCTGCGCAGGCCGGCGACACGGACCTCCCCGACGACCTCGTGTCGATCAATGCCGATTTTGCCGATGCCTACCACCGCCAGGACTTCACAGCGATGGGTTCAGCCAACTGGATGCTGCACCGCCGCATCCTGCAGGCCGCTGACAGCGCCCAACTCACCCGCGTGCTCGAAGACCATTGGACCGCCTCGCAGCGTTATCGCTCCGGCTATCAGCTGATCCCCGGTCGGGCGCATCAGACCATTTCCGAGCACGATGCCATTATCGAGGCGATCCGCATGGGCGATGCTGAGGCTGCCCGTATGGCAGCCCGTGCCCACATTCAAAAGGCGGGCGCCGAACTGGCGGTGATCGTCGCCAAGCAGGTGAACGACTGATGCCGGCTGCTACCCTCGACCTCCCCTCCCGCGTCCTTGTCTCCGGCGCAGCCGGCGGAATTGGCGGTGCCATAGCCCGCAAGCTGGTGGCGTCTGGCACTGCTGTTGTGGGATCCGATCGCGGTGCCGCGCCGGCCGGATGGACTGCGCCCTGGATTGCCGCCGACCTCAGCAATGCCGGGAGTTACGTGCAGGTCGCGAACGCTGCGGGCGACCTCGATGGCGTCGTACTTGCTGCGGGCATCCTCGATGGTGCCGAATGGGACGCCATCGAGCCCGATGCGGCGATGCACCTTCTCAACATCAACCTCGTCGCCCCCTACTTCCTGCTCCGCGCGCTGCTCCCTCGGCTGTCGGCGGCAAGCTCCGTGGTTGTCGTCGGCTCCATCGCGGGCCTCCGTGGTTCACCGGCCACGCCGTTCTACGCCGCGAGCAAGGCCGGCCTCCGCAACCTGGCGGCCTCGCTGGCGCTGCTGCTGCAGCCCCGCGGCATTCGGGTCAACGTCGTTGCGCCGGGCCTGATCGACACCCCGCTGACCGACGGACTCAACGTCACCCTTGCCCAAAAGCGGGGACTGAGCGTTGCAGCCGTCGCCGCCGAACGCGCCGCTGCCATACCGCTTGGCCGGGCCGGCAGTGCCGACGAGGTGGCCGACAGCTGCCTCTACCTCCTCAGCCGCCAGTCCGCCTACATGACAGGC
>DASWWF010000169.1:0-2906 GCA_036401035.1 Devosia sp. | reverse complement strand
CAGCGACTGGGCGACGAGGAACATCCAGGCCTGCTTCTCGGTCACCTGGCCCGACGGGATCGGGCGCGACCGGGTCCGCTCCACCTGCTTGTCGATATCGGTATCGACGATGTCGTTGAAGGTGCAGCCCGCGCCGCGCATCGCTACTGCGCCGATGAAGAACAGCGCCAGCGCCCTGATGTCAAAACCGGCGCCCGGGACCGCGACGGCCGCGAGGCCCAGCGCAAAGGCACAGGGCCAGAACAGCAGCCAGAAGCCGATCGGCCGGTCCCAGCGCGCCAGCCGGGCGTAGGGTTTCAACCAGTCGGGAGCGAAACGGTCGACCCAGTTGCCGCTTTGCGCATCGGCGACGATGCCGGTGCCGGGTTCGGGGCTTTGCATGCGAGCTGTCCTATGCGGTAATGCGGTCTTATCCCTGTCGTCGCCATTCGAGGCAAGATGCCCCGCACCTACAAGTCCTTCTCGCGCCTTTTCGTCGCGAACGATCTGCGGCCGCACGAGAGCCTGACGCTGGGCCACGACCAGACCAGCTATCTGCTCTCGGTGTTGCGCATGAAGGCAGGCGATTCTGTGATACTTTTCAATGGCCGCGATGGGGCGTGGCTGGCCAGGATCACCGATCCGCATCGCAAGGGCGCCACGCTCGAACTGGTGGTGCAGACCGCGCATCAGACCGAACCCTCCGACCTCTGGTTCGGCTTCGCACCGCTCAAGACCGGCCGCCTCGACTATCTGGTGCAGAAGGCGACGGAGATGGGGGCAGGGACCATCCAGCCGGTCATCACGCGCTATACGCAGGTCAGCAAACTCAAGGCCGACAAGCTCGCTGCCAACATCATCGAGGCCGCCGAGCAGTGCGAAGTGCTGACCGTTCCGACACTCGCCGACGAGATCGACCTCGCCGACCTGCTGCGCGACTGGCGTCAGGTGCATGGTCTCCGCCGCCTCGTCTTCTGCGACGAGGCCGCGCCCTCTGCCTCGCCGATCCAGACCCTCGGCTATCTCGAAGGCCTGCCGGTCGGTCTTCTCATCGGGCCAGAGGGCGGTTTCTCCGAGGAAGAGCGGCAACTGCTGCTCGCCCAACCATTTGTGATTCCGGTCAGTCTCGGCCCGCGTATCCTCCGCGCCGACACGGCTGCCGTCGCCGCGCTGGCGCTGGTACAAGCAACCATCGGTGATTGGCGATAAAGCCAGTTGCTTTCGAACGGCGGCTGGCTATTGTCCGCCCGGACCGGCATCCGGTCAGCCTACCTCGAAGGAATTGTACATGGCCGGTGACGAATTCTCGCCCCCGATTGAATCGCGCGCGGACCTCATCGAGGCCATGTCGCGCGGGGCGAAACCCCGCTCCGAATGGCGCGTCGGCACCGAGCACGAAAAACACGTCTATCGGAAGAACCCGCTCCGCCCCGTGCCCTATCTGGGCGAAGACGGCATCTATGCTCTGCTGCGGGGCATCGAGGGCCGCACCGGCTGGCATCCGTTCTTCGACAACGAGAACCCGATCGGGCTGCGCAATCTCGGCGCCGTCGGCGGCATCTCGCTCGAGCCGGGCGGGCAGTTCGAACTTTCGGGCGCCCCACAGGAAACCATCCACGGCGCCGCCGCCGAGCTGAAGGCCCACCTCCAGGATTGCCGCGCCATCGGCGCCGACCTCAATATCCACTTCCTCGGCCTAGGCGTGACGCCGATCTGGTCCGTCAAGGACATCCCGGCGATGCCGAAATCCCGCTACGGCATCATGACGCCGTATATGGACAAGGTCGGTACGCTGGGCACCTCGATGATGTACCGGTCCTGCACCGTGCAGGCCAATCTCGACTTCTCCGACGAAGCCGACATGCGCAAGAAGCTGCGCGTGTCGCTGGCGCTGCAGCCGATCGTCACGGCGCTTTTTGCCAACTCGCCATTCATCGATGGAAAGCCTTCAGGTTACCTCAGCTTCCGTTCACATATATGGCAAAATACCGACAATGCCCGCACCGGCATGCTGCCCTTCGCCTTCGACGAAGGCTTCGGTTTCGAGCGCTACGCCGATCATGCCCTTGATGTGCCGATGTATTTCGTCATCCGCAACAAGCAGTACGTCAACCTCGCCGGCGAAAGCTTCCGCGCCTTCCTCGACGGCAAACTCCCGCAACTTCCGGGCGAAAAACCCACCATAAAGGACTGGGAAGACCACCTTTCCACCCTGTTCCCGGAAGTGCGGCTCAAGCAGTTCCTCGAAATGCGCGGCGCCGACATGGGCGATGAGGCGCATGTAAATGCGCTCCCCGCCCTCTGGGTCGGCCTGCTCTATGACGATGCAGCGCTCGAGGGCGCCTGGCAGCTGGTCAAGGACTGGAGCACCGCGGAAATGCAGCGCCTCCGCGATGAGGTGCCGCGCACGGCGCTGAGCGCCCGCTGCCACAACCGCTCGGTGCTCGAGATTGCCACCGACGTCGTCGCCCTCGCCAAGGCCGGCCTCGCCCGCCGCGCCGAGATCGACAACGGCAAGGACGAGACCATCTACCTCGCCCCGCTCGAAGAAACCCTCGCCCTGCGCAAGACCCCGGCCGAACGCTGGCTCGACCGCTACAACGGCGAATGGCAGGGCGACCTGACGCGGATCTTCGAGGAAGCGGAACTTTAGCTCGCCCGAACCTCGTGGTTCGACAGGCTCACCATGAGGTCCTCACAAGCATCCCAGTAACCCTCATGGTGAACTCGCCGAACCACGAGGCCGTCGCGCACGCCTATTCCGCGGCCATCGGCAGGGCGTCGCGGCCTTCGAGGTTGCCCATGTTGGCGACGATGTGGCTGGCGAGAGCATCGTAGATGCCGCCATAGGCGTGGCTGGCGCGCATGATGGCGATCTGGGCGTCGCGCAGGCGGGGCAGGTCCTTGTCTTCGGAAATCACCCGCAT
>DASWWF010000168.1:0-7911 GCA_036401035.1 Devosia sp. | reverse complement strand
CCTTCCCGGCTTGGCCTGGGGTCGACCGACATCCGAACCACCCAGCCTCTCCGCACCAATCACTCGTCATGATCTCGCTTTCGGTGCGGCGATGGGGGGACTCTACACCTGCTAACACTCGCGGGGATAAGCTCGGCAGATTTCTGACAAGGGTCTGAACCGATTGCGGAATTCATGAACCGCAGATGACGCGAAGCTGACCGGAAAAGTCCGGCTTATGGACCAAGGAAGTTTGTAGTGCGGCACGGCCGCGGATCATGGACGTCTGTCGTGCGACGGCAGAGTGGCTGGGACGGAGTGGCCCGTGCCAATCAGGCCGCGGCCCGGCGGCGTTTGCGGAGGTCGCCCCAGGCGAGGGTGAGGATGGCGGCGGCGGCGATGGGGATGGCGAGGATGTTGATGGCCTGCCAGCCGACGAGCTGCAGCAGCAGGCCCGAGCCGATCGAGGCGATGGCCATGCAGCCGAAGACGAGCTGTTCGTTGAGGCCCTGCACGCGGGCGGCTTCCTCGGGGCGATAGCTTTCGGTGAGCAGCGAAGTCGCGCCGATGAAGCCGAAATTCCAGCCGACGCCAAGCAGGATCAGGGCGATGTTGAAGTGCAGCACGCTGGTGCCGGTCAGTGCGGTGATGGCGGCAGCAGCGATCAGCGCGAGACCGATGCCGGCGGTGAGGTGGGCGCCGAGTTTGGCGATCACCCAGCCGGTGATGAAGCTCGGGGCGAACATCGAGACGACATGCCACTGGATGGCGGTGGTGGCATCGATACTGGCGTGGCCGCAGACATAGACCATGGCGAGGGGAGCGGCGACCATCACCAGCGTCATCAGCGCATAGCTGGTGGTGGCGGCGATGACCGGGATCATGACATCGAGCGAGCGCAGCAGCTGCGGGATGGTGCGGCCGGCCCTGACGGCCGTCTTCTTGACGCCCGGGGCGAGGCGCGCCTGGCTGAGCACGATGGTGGTGACCACCGCCAGCGCCGCCATGGTGAGGAAGGCGCCGGCAAAGGGGGCGTTCGGGATGATGTCCTTGGTGAGGCCGCTGAGGCCGGGGCCGACAAAGCCGGCCATCACGCCGCCGAACAGCACCCAGGAAATGGCGCGGGGCTTCCAGCCGGGCGGGACGCTGTCGGCCGCGGCAAAACGGTATTGCTGACCGAAAGCGCCAGAAATGCCCAGGAGGAACAGCGCGACACAGAACAGCACGAAGTTCTGCGTCATGATCGCGGCGGTGGCGAGCAGGCCCGCCGGGGCGCCGACGATGGCGCCCAGCATGAAGCCGTTGCGCCGGCCAAGGCGGTAGATGGTGAAGGTGGCCAGACCCGAGAACAGCGCCAGGCCGAGAATCATCGCCGTGACCGGCAGCGTCGCCAGAGAGCGATCCGGCGCCAGCGTGGCGGCCGCCAGGGCACCCACGGCCATGACGATGGCGCTGTTGGAACCGCCGAGAGCCTGGCTAACCGAGAGCAGCGCGATGGTACGGACCGGGCTGGCTTCGGACATGATCGGCTAGGCCTTGTCGCGGGGGATGGTCTTGGAGATGGAATCGAGGACGCCGTTGACGAGAGCCGGGGCGTCGTCTTCGTAGAAGGCCTTGGCGACATCGACATATTCGGTGATGACCACGCCGGGCGGGATGTCCTGGCGCTTGAGCAGTTCCCAGGCGGCGCAGCGCAGAATGGCGCGGAGGGTGGCGTCGATGCGGGTGACGGGCCAGTCCTCGGTGAGCGCCGCATCAATGGCGGGATCGATCTCGAGCTGGGCCTTGATGACGCCGCGCATGATCTGGCGGAAGAAGTCGGCATCGCCGGGGAGATATTCCTCGCCCTCGATCTCGCGGCCCAGATGCAGGGCGCTGAACTGGCTCAGCGTATCCTCGAGCGACTGGTGGCCGACCTCCATGCCGTAGAGGGCCTGCACGGCAGCCAGGCGGGCGGCGCCGCGCTGGTTGGCGGTCTTGCCGCTGGTGGGCAGGCTCGGCCGTGCGGCTCTAGGCGCGGGCTTTTTCGACGCGGGCGACTTGGCCGGCGTCTTTTTGGGCACGGGCGAGACGGCGCCCGGGTTCTTGAGGGTCAGCGTTTTCTTTGCCGGATGCTTGGATGCCGGGTTGGGATCGGTGGGCTCGGCCATCGTCAAGTCCGTCTATAGTTCGCGCTCGAAGGTGCGCAGCTTATCGGCCCCCATTGAGCGGCGGTCAACCTCGACGAATCCGGCGCCGCGCAGGCGGCCGTCGAGTCCGCCCAGCATGGTGGCCGGAATGCCGCCGCGGCCGACCACGGTGTCGGTGGTGACGAGGTGGAATCGGTCGAGCAGTTCGGCGGCGATGAAGGCCTCGATCAGGCGCGCGCCGCCCTCGACGAGGAGGTTGACGATGCCGCGCGAGGTCAGCGCTTCCATCGACCTGCGCAGGTCCGGGCGGTTGTTGCGCCCATCGACGATGATGACGTCGACCGCGTCGGGGACGTCGAACTCGCGGCCCAGGGCGGCGAGGATGGCGGTGGGGTAGCCGGAAACGCCGGCGATGAGGTTGAGATCGGTGTTCAGCTCCCGCGTGCCGACGGCGACGACGCGCTGGTAGACGCGGCCATCGAGGCCCTTGATGCGGACGAAGAGTTTCGGGTCGTCGATCTCGGCAGCGCGGGCGCCGATCATCACCGCGTCGGTGGTGGCGCGCAGCATCTGCACCCAGCGCTGGGTCTGGTCGTTGCCGGTGACGGCGTTCTTCTGATTGGGCAGGCCGACGGCGCCGTCCTTGGAGACCACCAGCTTGCCGGTGACGAAGGGGCGGCCCTTGCGGAAGGAGAGGCGCTCGGCCTCGTAGAGATCGAGCGAGGGCTGGTGCTCGAGCACATCGACGGCGATGCCGGCGCCGCGCAGGCGGGCGACGCCCTGCCCCGCCTGCAGCTTGTCGGGGTTGAGCGCGCCGATGACGATGCGGGCGAGGCCGCCCTTGATGACGGCCTCGGTCGAGGGCGGGGTGCGGCCCCATTCGGCGGTGGGTTCGAGCGTTGTGTAGAGGGTGCGGCCACGGGCGCTGCCGCGGGCCTCGTCGATGGCATAGGGCTCGGCGAAGGGGACGGCGCGGCCGGTGACGCCGCGGCCGAAGACCAGTTGCAGGGCTTCATCGACAATGATGGCGGCAGCGGCGGAATGGCCGGGACTGGCACCAATGGCGGCCCGGGCCAGCCGCGCGGCGGCATCGAGCCAGCGGCGGTCAGACCCCGAAGCCTGCATCAGTCGTCTTCGTCCGGACGGGGCTGGCCGGCCTCGTCGGCCAGGGTCTGGAGGAAGGCGCTGAAATCGTCGGGGGTGGAGAAGTTCTTGTAGACCGAGGCGAAGCGCACGAAGGCGACGTCGTCGAGGCCCTTCAATCCCTCCATCACGAACTCGCCGATCTGGTCGGAGGTGATTTCGATGTCGCCGAGGCTCTCGAGCTGGCGGACGACGCCGGAGATCATGCGGTCGACGCGCTCGGGATCGACATCGCGCTTGCGCAGTGCAGTGCTGACGGAGCGGGCGAGCTTGTCGCGGTCGAAGGGGACTTTGCGGCCGGATTTCTTCACCACCATCAGCTCGCGCAGCTGCACGCGCTCGAAGGTGGTGAAGCGACCGCCGCAGGCGCTGCAGATGCGCCGGCGGCGGATGGCGCTCGAATCCTCGGTCGGCCGGCTGTCCTTGACCTGCGTGTCGTCATGTCCGCAGTAAGGGCAGCGCATGGCGTCAGGCCTCGTAGATCGGGAAGCGGCTGGTGAGCGAGACGACCTTGTCGCGCACGGCGGCTTCGACGGTGGCATTGCCCTCGTCGGAATTGGCCTCGCGCAGGCCATCGAGCACTTCGACGATCAGCTTGCCGATCTCGCGATATTCGGCTTCGCCGAAGCCACGGGTGGTGCCGGCCGGCGTGCCGAGACGAATGCCCGAAGTGACGAAGGGCTTTTCGGGATCAAACGGGATGCCGTTCTTGTTGCAGGTGATGTAGGCGCGGCCCAGCCCCTGCTCCGCCCGCTTGCCGGTGGCGTTCTTGGGACGCAGGTCGACCAGCATCAGGTGGTTGTCGGTGCCGCCCGAAACGACGTCGAGACCGTGCTCGATCAGCGTGGCGGAGAGGGCGCGGGCATTGTTGACGACCTGCTGGGCGTAGAGCTTGAACTCGGGCTGCAGCGCTTCCTTCAATGCCACGGCCTTGGCGGCGATGACATGCATCAGCGGGCCACCCTGAAGGCCCGGGAAGACGGCCGAATTGATCTTCTTGGCGATCTCTTCGTCGTTGGTGAGAATCATGCCGCCGCGCGGACCACGCAGCGACTTGTGGGTCGTGGTGGTGGTGACGTGGGCATGGGGGATCGGCGAGGGATGCACGCCACCGGCGACGAGGCCGGCAATGTGGGCCATGTCGACCATGAGATAGGCGCCGATCTCGTCGGCGATCTCGCGGAAGCGCTTCCAGTCCCAGACGCGGGAATAAGCCGTGCCGCCAGCGACGATGAGCTTGGGCTTGTGCTCGCGGGCCTTGGCGGCGACCTCGTCCATATCGAGCAGGTGATCGTCGCGGCGCACGCCGTAGGAGACGACCTTGAACCACTTGCCGGACATGTTGACCGGCGAACCGTGGGTGAGGTGACCACCCGAGTTGAGATCGAGGCCCATGAAAGTGTCGCCGGGCTGCAAGAGGGCCAGGAACACGGCCTGGTTCATCTGCGAGCCGGAATTGGGCTGGACGTTGGCGAAGTTGGCGCCGAAGAGCTGCTTGGCGCGCTCGATGGCGAGGGTTTCGGCGATGTCCACATACTGGCAGCCGCCGTAGTAGCGTTTGCCGGGGTAACCTTCCGCGTATTTGTTGGTCATGATCGAGCCCTGCGCCTCGAGCACGGCGCGGGAGACGATGTTTTCGGACGCGATCAGCTCGATTTCATGCTGCTGGCGGCCGAGTTCGAGCTGGATGGATTCGGCGATCTCGGGATCGGTTTCGGCCAGCGTGGCGGAGAAGAAGCGCGGAAAGAGCGAGGAGGCGGTTGCAGCACTCATGGGACGATGACCTCGCAGGTGAGCGGACAGGTTGATGTGAGGCAGGCGTTATCATGCCGCAAGGCACGATTCCAAGGCAGATCGGAGGATGGGATTTGAATCATCAGGGCTCCCGTGGTTGCGGATGGGTGCCCAGGCGAGCGGCTTGCTGTGGTTCGCGTTCCCCGATGGTTCCCCATCTTTCTCGCCAGTCGCGCGAACCGGGATATTATGGCGCAGAATGGCCAGTGGGGCAAGCAGTCGGGTCTCTTGCGGGATGGGTTGGATGGGCCCGTGACGCTGGGGAGGTAACGTAGAGTCTCGGACACAATCCCCATGCATGGGCTCCCCCCCACCCTGACCCTCCCCCGCGAGGGGGGAGGAGACACTCCGGCCGGCGCACTTGGCTTAGGTGCAACCTCCCCTGCCCCTTGGCCGTTCATGGCGCGAGCGATGTCTCCAGAAGGGAAATGACGATGAAGAAGACGGCTATCGTTTTGGCTGCGGCCGCGACTTTCCTGACTTCGATCTCGATTTCGGCGCCGGCGACGGCCGCGTCGTGGGACTGGGGCTTCTCGTCCCCGTTCTTTTCCTACCATCACGACCGTTCGGTCGGCTCGCGGCACCTTTCCGGGCGCGACAGCGTGCGGGTCGGGCCGTGGCGGTGGAGCGGTGGGTTCGGGCTGGGGCGCGATCATGCCGATCGCTGCTTTGCGCGCTATCGGTCCTACGACTCGGCCACCGACACCTATGTGACCTTCGGCGGCGAACGGAAGCGCTGCCGCCTGTAGACGGCTAGGCGTATTTGCCGCGAGTGGGAGAAGCCGGCGGCGGGGTTTCGGTCGCCGGTTCCTCGAGCTTGCGCTTGAGCTTGGCCAGAGCCAGGGTCTGCATCTGCTGCCTGGTGGCGCTCAAGGGAGCGATTACCACCACTTCGGTTGCCGTGGCCGCATCGATGGCGGCCACGCGCATTTGAGCACCCATCTGGGTGAACTCGAAGAACACCTCGCCGGAAGAGCCCCCACTCCCGGTCATGTCTTACAAGGTTCCCGGCATCAGGCGTCCGTGAAGGTCACGGTGCCCTGCGCGTCGAAATTATAGACGTCGTCGCGGAAGCTCACGGAACCCTGCCGGTTGGCCCAGGCGGTGATGTAGGTGGTGTGGATCGGCACCTGCACATCCAGCTTGATGTCTTCACGCATACCTTGCGTCCACGCGTCCATGACGGTCTGCGGTGTCCAGCCGCCGCCATTGTCGCGCAGCAGCCAGGCCACCAGTTCCTCGATGTTCTCGCAGCGCATGCAGCCCGAGGAATGGAAGCGGGCGTTCTCGCCGAACAGCGCCTTTTGCGGCGTGTCGTGCATGTAAACGTCATGCTTGTTGTGGAAGTCGATCTTGCAGTGGCCCATCGAGTTCTCACCACCCGGATCCTGCCGGAAGGTGTACTTGACGGCCTCCTTGGTCGACCAGTCGATCTCGTAGGGCTGGATCTCGTTGCCCTTGCCGTCGAAGATGCGGATCTTGAACTTGGTGAGGTATTCCGGATCCTCGTTCATATACTTGATCATGTCCTTCTCGATGATGCTCTTGGGCACCGTCCAGTAAGGATTGAACTTCACCTGGAAGATCTTGGAATTGAGGATCGGGGTGGCGCGGTCGACCTTGCCGACCACCGAATTGTGGCGCTGAACCACAACGCTGTTCTCGACAGCCTCGACCACCGCGGCGGGAATGTTCACCACGACGTAGCGATCCGAGAGCGCCGAAGCCCACTGCTCGATGCGCATGGCATTGAGGCGGAGCTGGTTGAGGCGGTATTCGACCGGCACGCCCAGGGCGTAGAAGGTCGCTTCGTCGACCTGGCCGTTGATGATGAGGCCATGGCGGGCCTGGAAGGCGCGCAAAGCCGCATCGAGAGCGTTGTCGAAATCGTTGTTGATGCGCTTTTCGTACGGCATGTCGCCGTTGGTCATCAGGCGCTGCTTGAGCTTGGTGACGGCCTTGCCGCTCTTGCCGACGCTCAGACCAAAGGTCTCGCGGCTGGGCGGCTCCCAGCCCCCACCGGCAGCGATGAACTGCTCGTGGTTCTGGATGGCGAGCTGCAGGTTGTAGGCCGTGTCGTAGCTGAGGATCGGCTCGATGGTATCGACGAGGCTCTTGGCCGTCGCCGTGTTCCCCTGCTGGTCCGTGTCGCGCATCATGCGCCCACGGGTGAGACCGTCCCAGAAAGACTCGTCTTCCTGGGCACGCACGATGGCCGGCATCGCAAGAGCCGCACCGGTGACCGCCATGGATCCGAGAAGTGTACGCCGACTGAGCCGCATCAAGTCACTCGCTTCCGTCAATTCGAACTGCGTCGCAGAAATATCATCTGTCCCGTCATAGCTACAACGTGGTCAACCAGGTGTGAACCGGACGACATTTTTCGACGCGAGCGATGACAATGGGGCGCGACGGACCAGCACACACCCGCCGCAGGGGCAAGCAGATAGCGAAATTTACGGCGGGAATAAGAAATGCGCGGCGGCATCCGCGCGTTTGGCGAGGGGTGTGGCGGGGAGGACACACGTGCCTGTTCGGAATGCAAACGGGACGCCCAAGGGCGTCCCGTGCTGTCTTCGGTCTGCGTAGGAGCGAGGACTAGAACTGGTTGGCGGCGCGGGGCCCGCCCTCGTGGTTCGACACGCTAACCATGAGGGCTCCTTGAGGACTCCGCACGCACTGGACGTTGGCGGTTGCTCGCCTAGAGCTTGTAGAGAATCTGGTCGACCCAGAAGCGTTCCAGGCGGCCGAGGGCTTTGTTGAGGCCTTCGAAAGTGTCGTCGTCGAGGCCGCCGACCTTGTCGATGGACTTGAGATGGCGATCGTAGAGCTCGTCGATCACTTCCGCCACTTCCTCCCCCTTCGG
>DASWWF010000167.1:0-1568 GCA_036401035.1 Devosia sp. | reverse complement strand
GGACATCCCCTAAAGGCTGCGGCAACACTGCGGATATTGCTCCGCGCGGCGGGTCTCCCGCGTCACCCCACAGGAACCGACATGTCCAAACCCATCAAACGCATCGCGGTCGCCGCGATGGTGTCGTTCATTGTATCGGCGGCTTCGGCCGCCTCCTTCCTCGTCGAATCCCGCCCCTCGCTGCAGCTCTCCTCGCCCGGCCTCGCCGCGCCGATCGAACTGGGCAACGCCATCGCCCCCAGCTTTCGCTACGACGAACGCCCGGAAGTCGATTTCGGCGACCGTGGCGAAATGAGTGCCAAATTCCAGACCCGCATGTTCGAAAGCCAGGCGCTGGTGCGCTGCAAGGTGGACCAGACCGATCTGGTCATCGCCAATGTCGGGTCCGGCTCCATCGAAGCCGGCACCACCATCCGCTGGCAGGTCAAGGGCAGCGGACAGCGCGGCTATCTCGATCTCGGGACCTCGCTCGACGCCGGCCATTCGCTCCGCGCCCGCGACGCCCTGGGCGAACCGGCGGCCGGAACCTGCACGGCACGAGCCGTCTGAGGCGGTTTGCGCTTGTCAAACAGGTGTCATCCTCTTCAACTAGGCAGGCCGCTTGTCCCCAACGATTCCGCCGATGTCCGAACGCTACGCGATCTACTATGCCCCACCCACCACGAGCGAGCTCTGGCACCGCGCCTCGCGCTGGCTGGGCCGCGACCCGGCGACCGGCAACGTTCCCAATGACGGAATTGCCGGGATCGACAGCACCACGCTGACGGCGATCACGCCGTCGGCCACCCGCTACGGCTTCCACGCGACGCTCAAGGCGCCGTTCCCTCTGGCCGACGGCAAGAGCCGCGAGGATCTGGAAGCGGCGCTGCAGGCCTTCACTCTCCGCCATGGCCGGGTGTCGCTGGGCCAGTTGGAGCTGCGGCTGCTCGACGGCTTCCTGGCGCTGACCCCGGTGGTGCAGAGTGCGGCGCTGACCGAGTTCGCCGGCACCATCGTCGCCGAGTTCGACGCCTTCCGCGCGCCGATGAGCGCTGCCGAGCGCGAGCGGCGGCTCAAGAGCAATCTCACCGCCTACCAGATCGGCCTGATGGACCATTACGGCTATCCTTACGTCATGGACCAGTTCCTCTTCCACATGACGCTGACCGACCGGATGCCGCCCGAGCAGCAGGAGACGGTGATCGCCGCGGCGTCGGAATGGTTCGCGCCGGTGCTGGGCACGGAGATGCTGCTCGACCGGCTGAGCCTTTTCCACGAGCCGGAACCGGGCGGGCCGTTCCTCAGGATCACCGACTTCCCGCTCTCCACCGAGGTCAAGGTCTGATGAGCGAACTCAGCATCCGCAATGCCCGCATCGTGCTCGCCGACGAGGTCGTCGAGGGTTCGGTGCTGGTGCGCGACGGGATCATCGCCGCCATCGACCGCGGGCCGTCGCAGGTGGGCGAGGATTTCGAGGGCGAGTACCTGATCCCCGGGCTCGTCGAGCTGCATACCGACCACTATGAGAACCACTACCGTCCGCGGCCGGGCGTCACCTGGCATGCCATCGCGGCACTGCAGGCGCATGA
>DASWWF010000166.1:0-2447 GCA_036401035.1 Devosia sp. | reverse complement strand
TCGGCCTTCATCTGCCGGCCCATCGAGTCGACGAGGTCCTTGGGCGGGTCGATGTCCTTGATTTCAATACGGGTTATCTTGAGCCCCCAGGGCGAGACGGCGGCATCGACGACGCGCAGCAGGCGCTGGTTGATCTCGTCGCGGTTCGAGAGCAGCTCGTCGAGGTCCATCGAGCCCATGACCGAACGGATATTGGTCATGGTGAGGTTGAGGATGGCGACCTCGAGATTGGTGACTTCGTAGGCCGCCGCGGCGGCATCGAGGATCTGGTAGAAGGTGACGCCGTTGGCCGTGACCGAGGCGTTGTCGCGGGTGATGACCTCCTGGTGGGGGACGTCGAGCACCTGCTCCATCATGTTGATTTTCTTGCCGATTCCATCGACGAACGGCACGATCAGGTTGAGCCCGGGCTTCAGCGTCCGGATGTAGCGGCCGAACCGTTCGATGGTGAAATTGTAGCCCTGCGGCACCGTCTTGACGCCGGCGAAAAGCACGAGAATGGCGAGCACGCCGACTGCGATGAGGGCGATGCTGAAGCCGTCCAGGCCGAAATCCATGGTCTTCTCCCCTGCGGCGCCGGGGGACAGAGCGACCGGCGCCAGCGTCCGAAATGTATGATCCGTCAATGCCCCGCGCAATCGGCAGCGGTCAAATACCGCAATGCGGCCACATGGATGAACGCCAGATGAACTAGATCCAACCGCTCAATTCGGCGCGGATGACGCTTTCGAGCATATCCATGCCGATTTCGGAGTCGTTGAGGCAGGGAATATAGGCGTAGTGCTCACCCTTGCCGCCAGCATGCTCGAACTGCTCCTTGCCGGTGATGGCGATCTCTTCGAGCGTCTCGATGCAGTCGACCGAAAAGGCAGGCGCCACCACGGCGACCTTCTTGCCGGCCTTGCCCAGCTCCTCGATGGTGGCGTCGGTATAGGGCTGCAGCCACTTGGTCGGTCCGAAGCGGCTCTGGAACGTGACCTTGAGCTTTTCCGCCGACCAGCCGAGGTGCTCGCGCACGAGGCGCGTCGTCTTGAGACACTGGCAATGGTAGGGGTCGCCGCGCTCGAGGTAGAGCTGCGGCATGCCGTGATAGGAGGTCAGAACCACGTCGGGCTCGAAATCCAGCGCCCTGACGCCCTCGTCGATCGAGCGGGCGAGCGCCGCCACATAGGCCGGCTCGTCGAAATAGGCCGGCAGGGTTCGTATAGCCGGCTGCCAGCGCATCTTCTTGAGCGCGTCGAAGGCCTTGTCGTTGGCGGTCGCCGTGGTGGTGGCGGAATATTGCGGATAGAGCGGCGCGAGCAGTATTTTCTGACACCCGGCCTGCTGCAGCGCTTCGAGGACCGACTTGGTCGACGGGTTGCCGTAGCGCATGGCATAGTCGACCACGACGCCCGAACCGAGCCGGCGCTGCAGGTCGGCGGTCTGCCGCCTGGTGATGACGCGCAGCGGGCTGTCGCCGGCCTGCTTGTCCCAGATACGCTCGTAGTTGGCGCCGCTTTTCTGCGGCCGCACCGAGAGGATCACGCCCTGCAGGATCGGCTGCCAGATCGCCTGCGGCGTCTCGATGACGCGCGGGTCGGAGAGGAATTCCGAGAGATAGCGGCGCACGCTCCAGTAATCCGTCGCATCCGGCGTGCCCAGGTTGAGCAGCAGGACGCCGATCTTCTGCGGTTTGACCACGGGATGGTCGGCGGGACGAGTGGGCGTCATGGGGGGCCTGCTGGGAGGTGTGGCGTGGCGAGGCGCACCATACTCGCGATGCCCCCAAGCGCAAGTGCAGCTGTGTCGCGGGACTAGAGACTGGCCAGCAAGAGGATCATGCCGAAGGTAAAGACCAGCATGGCGCCGAGCAGTTCGGCCCACCAGATGATGCCCGAGGCGAGGCTTTCGCGGCGACCGAGCAGCTTTCGCGCCAGACCCTTGGCGCCGACCGCGACGGAAGCCAGCACGGCGACCGTGATTGCCGTCCCCAGCCCCATCAGGAACACCGCGACGATGCCGGCGGCGAGGAGACCCTGGCTCAGCGCGAAGACCAGCACCACCAGCGCGCCCGAGCACGGCCGCAGGCCGACGCCGAGCACGACGCCGAGTTGCTCGCGCCAGTCGCCCTTGACCTGATCGGCGGTGACGACGTGGTGGTGGTCGTGATCGTGATGATCGTCCTGCCCGTGATTGTGCCCGTAGTGCGGATCGCCCGGTTGCCGGCCGAACGCATCCGGCCCCTGCTGGAATTTGCTGGCAATGTCGAGCTGGCCGCGGTTGAGCGCATGGCCCTGCCCCGCATGCAGCGAGGCCTTGGCCTTCTGCGTCAGATCGACCGGCTCGTGATGGTGATGGCTGTGCCCCCAGCCGAAGAGTTTTCGCGCGATCAGCCACAGGCCGAGCAGCGCCACGAGGCCATAGGAGGCGATGCCGATCCAGTTGGCGGCGTCGGCCATGGCGAA
>DASWWF010000165.1:0-2574 GCA_036401035.1 Devosia sp. | reverse complement strand
TCGCCGGTCGCGGCGGTGACCTCGGCGGCCGTGACCTGCCCCTGCGAGGCGCGCGCAATCAGCGTTCGCAGCGTCTTCATGTTGCCGCGCAGGTGGTCGTGCACTTCCTTGAGATGCAGCCCGGCTTCCTTCTGGTCGGGCGTCAGCCCGTCCAGCTTCGGCGCCACCGGCCGCGTCGCGTCGTCCAGAAATTCGATATCGTCGATCATGGCACCGAAATAAGCCCTCGGAGCCAGCGATCAAGAAGGCACCAGAAGGTGCCTCGCATCCGGCTGCCGTGAGTCGCGAGCCTCTACGCGAGACGACCGCCGCATCAAACTCAGACGAGCATCTTGCCCGGGTTGAGGATCCCCTTGGGGTCCAGCGCCTGCTTGATCGCCCGCATCATTTCGAGCGCCACCGGGTCCTTCACCTGCCGCAGCAGCTCGGTCTTTAGCTGGCCGATGCCATGCTCGGCCGAGACCGAGCCTCCGAGCTTCAGCACCACATCATAGATCGCTTCGTGTGCCTTCTCGTCATTGGCAGCCATCCAGGCCTTGCCGTCGACGCCTTCGGGCTGGCTGAAGTTGAAGTGGATATTGCCGTCGCCCATATGTCCGAACGGACAGGCGCGGATGCCCGGGATCAGCCGCTCCACCGCCGCCGTTCCCTCGGCGATCAGCCGCGGCACCTCGGCGATCGGCACGGACACGTCGTGCTTGATCGAGGCGCCTTCCTTGCTCTGCACATCGCTCATCTGCTCGCGCGCCGCCCAGAAGGCCACCCGGTCCGCCTCGGACTCGGCCAGCACCGCGTCGCCCACCAGCCCCGAGCCCAGCGCCTCTTCCAGCGCCGATTGCAGCGCGCCGGCCACGCCGCCCTTCATCCGGTTGACCTCGATCAGCGCGTACCAGGGCGAGAGACTAGCCGCCGGATCGCGCGCGATCATCCCGTGCTTGAGCTGCAGGTCGATGCCCAGCCGCGGCATCAGCTCGAACGCCGTCAGTCGCGACCCTGTCCGCTCGCGCAGCAGATAGAACAGTTCCAGCGCTTCCTTCGGCGAGGCCACATTGGCGATGGCTGTCTCCTGCGCCTCCGGCTGCGGGAACAGTTTCACCGTCGCCGCCGTGATGATCCCCAGCGTCCCCTCGGCCCCGACCAGCAGGTCCTTGAGGTCGTAACCGGTATTGTCTTTTTTGAGCGAATTGAGCCCCTGATAGAGCCGTCCGTCTGCCAGCACGGCTTCCACGCCCAGCGTCAACTCCCGGGCATTGCCGAAGGCTAGCACCTGCACACCACCGGCGTTGGAACTCAGCACCCCGCCGATCCGCGCCGATCCCTGGCTCGCAAGCCAGAGCGGAAACATAGCCCCAGCCTCCTCGGCCACGCGGTGCGCCTCCTGCAGGATCATGCCGGCTTCCACCGTCATGTAGCCGGCCTCGGCCTTGATCTCGCGGACCTTGTCGAGCCTGGCGAGGCTGATGATCACCTCGTCGCCGCTCTTGGGCACCTGCGCGCCGACGAGCCCGGTATTGCCGCCCTGCGGGATCAGGCCGACGCCTTCCGCATTGGCCCAGCGCACCAGCGCCTGCACCTCGGCGACGCTCGCCGGCGTCACCACCGCCGCAGCCGGCACGTGGAAGCGCTTCCGCGGCTCGTTGAGATAGGCGCCCATCTTGCTCTGGTCGGCGACGACCGCATGGGCTCCGAGAAGTCCGGTCAGGGCTTCGGCGATTTGGGCGTGTGTCTTGGGCATGGCGCGGACTTTAGCGCCGCCGCTGCCCTTACCAAAGTGAAACTTGCCGCCACCGGGCCGCTATGCCAAAACCGGCCCACCCCAAGCGGCAAAGGAACAAGAAAATGGCAGGACTGATGGCTGGTAAGCGCGGGCTCATCATGGGCGTCGCCAACAAGCACTCCATCGCCTGGGGCATCGCCAAGGCGCTGGCCGATCAGGGCGCCGAGATCGCCTTCTCCTATCAGGGCGATGCGCTCAAAAAGCGCGTCGAGCCGCTGGCCGCCGAAATCGGCGTCACCACCCTGGTCGAATGCGACGTCACCAACGACGCTGCCATGGACGAGACCTTCCGCGTCTTGAAGGACAAGTGGGGGACGATGGATTTCCTCGTCCACGCCATCGGCTTTTCCAACAAGGACGAGCTCGAAGGCCGCTACATCGACACCAGCGCCGAGAATTTTGCGCTGACCATGAACATCTCGGTCTACTCGTTCACCGCCGTCGCCAAGCGCGCCGAGCCGATGCTCAACCCCGGCGCCTCGCTGCTGACGCTGACCTATTATGGCGCCGAGAAATACGTGCCGAACTACAACGTCATGGGCGTCGCCAAGGCCGCCCTAGAGGCGTCCGTGCGCTACCTCGCCGCCGATATGGGCGCGCAGGGTCATCGCGTCAACGCGATCTCCGCCGGCGCCATCAAGACCCTCGCTGCCTCTGGCATTTCCGGCCTCCGCGACATGCTGCGCTGGCAGGAAAAGTCGGCGCCGCTCAAGCGCAACGTCACGCAGGAAGAAGTCGGCACGGCCGCGCTCTACCTGCTGAGCGACCTCGCCTCCGGCGTCACCGGACAGATTCAA
>DASWWF010000164.1:0-2183 GCA_036401035.1 Devosia sp. | reverse complement strand
CTCGGCGTGCCCGAGAACCAGACCAGCGCTTCGAGCTGGTATGCGCTGGCTGCCAAGAACGGCGACCCGATCGCGACTTTCGAGCTCGGCCTGATGTACCAGAATGGCCGCGGCGTGCCCAAAAGCCGGGAGAAGGCGGCCCAGCTCTTCAAGCAGGCCGCCGACATGGGTAACGCGCCGGCAAAATATAACCTCGGCCTGCTCCATATCGAGGGCCGCTATGTCGAGCCCGACACCACCAAGGCCGCCGAGCTGATCCGGCAGGCGGCCGAAGCCGGGATCGTCGAGGCGCAGTATGACTATGGCGGCATGCTGATGGAGGGCGCCGGCGTGCCCCCCAATGCCGAACTCGGCGCCGAGCAGATCGGCTTGGCCGCCAAGGAGGGCATGGTCGCCGCGCAGGTCGATTATGCTACCCTGCTCTATCTCGGCAACGGCGTGCCCAAGAACCTGCCCGAGGCCGTCAGCTGGTATGCGCGTGCCGCGCAGGCCGGCAATGCCGTGGCGCAGAACCGCTATGCCAAGCTGCTCGCCGTCGGCGAAGGAGTCGAGCCCGACCTCGAACAGGCGGCGATGTGGCGCGCGCTGGCACGGCGGCAGGGCCTCACCGATCCGGTGCTCGACCGGCTGCTGGTCTCGATCCAGCCCGCCGAGTTGCAGCGCGCCGAGGAACGGGCCCGCTTCTGGCCCTCCGAACCGCCGACCGCCGTGGCCGCCAACGATGCAACCCCCGCCCTGATGCCGCCGGAATCGGCGACGCCCTGAGCTTGCGCTACCCCGCAATCTCGGGCAGAAGGCCCGTAATCCCTCTTTTCGCATAGGAAACGGCAGCGATATGCGCTCCGCACTGCTCAACATCATGGTTGGCGCCGCCACCAAGGCCGGTCGCTCGCTCACCAAGGACTTCAACGAGGTCGAGAACCTGCAGGTCTCGGTGAAGGGCCCGGCCGATTTCGTCTCCAATGCGGACCGCCGCGCCGAGGAGATCGTCTTCACCGAGCTGCAGAAGGCCCGGCCGACCTACAGTTTCCTGGGCGAGGAAGGCACCGAGGTCACCGGTACCGACGGCCAGCACCGCTGGATCGTCGATCCGCTCGATGGCACCACCAATTTCCTCCACGGCATCCCGATGTTCGCCGTCGCCATTGCGCTCGAGCGCAACCAGGAGATCGTCGCTTCGGTGATCTACAATCCGGTGATGGACGAGCTCTATACCGCTGAAAAGGGCGGCGGCGCCTTCATGAACGACCGTAAGCGCCTGCGTATTGCCGGTCGCAAGCACTTGGCCGATGCCGTTGTTTCGCTCGGCATCAAGCTCTCGGGCACCGACAATGACGTGCTGACATTGAAGCAACTCGCCGTCGTCGCCCCCGCCGTCGCCGGCATCCGCCGCACCGGCTCGGCTTCCACCGACCTTGCCTGGATCGCCGCCGGCCGCCTCGACGGCTATTTCGAAGCGCGGCTGAAGCCCTGGGACGTGGCGCCCGGCATGCTGCTGGTCAAGGAAGCCGGCGGCACCGTCTCCGACTATTCGGGCACCCCCGGCAGCGTCTGGAACGGCGAAGTCGTCGCCGGCAACGAGAACATTCAGGGGCAGTTGCTCAAGGCGCTGCGGACGGTTCGGTAGCACCAGGCCTGGACCGGCGTCCGCCACTTCCCATTGGATAGGACTGTGTGTACGGCCGCATGCCATTGTCATGCAAAAGCCCTATGCGTAAGCTTTGACGAGATTTGCCCGCAACGAGGCCCCGGACCGTGTCGCAAAGCTACGACCCCTATCACCTCGCCAGCCCAACGGTTTACCTCGTCAAGATCCTCATCTTTCTGGTGTTGGTCGCGCTCGTCGCGGCAATTCTCTTCAGCCAGCTGCTGGTGTTTTTCTGGGCCAACCCGTTCATCAACAGCCTGATCTTCCTGGTGCTGTTCATCGGCATCATTCTCAGCTTCCGCCAGATCATCCGGCTGTTTCCTGAGATCCGCTGGGTCAACTCGTTGCAGGATGGCCAGATTCCGCCCACCCAGCCGCGCCTGCTGGCGCCGGTGGCGAACCTGCTGCGCGACCGGCTCGGAGAGGCGGTGATCACCCCCTCCTCCATGCGCTCGATCCTCGACTCGGTGGGCAATCGCCTCGACGAGGCCAAGGACACGTCGCGCTACCTCACGGGCCTGCTCGTCTTCCTCGG
>DASWWF010000163.1:0-3746 GCA_036401035.1 Devosia sp. | reverse complement strand
GACCTCCCGGCGTCCAAGATCAAGAATAGCCCTCACGACAATCTCAGCCCCGGCCTTGCGCCGGGGCTTTGTTTTTGTCGGGCTACTCCGCCAGTACCAGTCCCTTGGTCAGTTCCAGGGCCTGGCGTTCGAAGAGGCGGCGGTAGATGCCGCCGTCGCGGCGGACGAGGGCTTCGTGCGTGCCTTCCTCGACGATCTCGCCGCCCTCGAAGACCAGCAGGCGA
Organism: Devosia sp.; assembly: GCA_036401035.1. Lineage (GTDB taxonomy): Bacteria > Pseudomonadota > Alphaproteobacteria > Rhizobiales > Devosiaceae > Devosia_A. The sequence continues at coordinate 3,522 of DASWWF010000163.1, read as the reverse complement.
TCAAGGGCCCGGACGGTCGAAAGGCGGTGGGCGATGACGATGGTAGTGCGCCCCACCATCAGGCGCTCCATGGCCTGCTGGATCAGCAGCTCGGACTCGCTGTCGAGGCTCGACGTGGCTTCGTCGAGGATCAGCACCGGAGCATCGGCAAGGAAGGCGCGGGCGATGGCGACGCGCTGACGCTCGCCGCCCGAGAGTTTCACCCCGCGTTCGCCCACCATGGTCTCGTAGCCCTTGGGGAGCGACGCGATGAAATCGTGGGCCGAGGCGAGTTTTGCCGCCTCGATGATCTCGCTCATGGTCGCGCCGGGACGGGCATAGGCGATGTTCTCGGCCAGCGAGCGGTGGAACAGCACCGGCTCCTGCTGCACGATGGCGATCTGCTGTCGCAGCGAGGCCTGGGTGGACTGGGCGATGTCCTGGCCGTCGATGGTGATGCGGCCCTTGTTCACGTCGTAGAGGCGCTGGATGAGCTTGACGAAGGTGGTCTTGCCCGAGCCGGAGTGACCGACAAGGCCGATGCGCTCGCCCGGCGCGATATCGACCGAGAAATCGGTATAGAGCGCGGTGGCGTGCTTGCCGTAGTGGAAGGTGACATCCTCGAAGCGGATGCGGCCTTCCCCGATCAGCAGCGGCCTGGCGCCGGGCACGTCCTTGATGCCGAGCGGCTCGGAGTGGATCGCTACCAGCTCTTCCATGTCGTTGACGGCCCGCTGCAGGTTGCGGATGTGCTGGCCGACATCGCGCAGGTAGCCCTGCAGGATGAAGGACGAGGTGAGCAGCAGGGTGATGTCGCCGGGCGTCGCCATGCCCTGCTGCCAGAGCAGCAGCGCGGTGCCGATGATGGCGGCGCGGAAGGCGAGCAGCATGATGAGCTGAGCGGTGCCCGACCAGGTGCCGCGGGTCCAGGTGCGGGCGGTGCGGCGGTGCCACTTTTCGGTGACGTAGCGGAGGCGGAGCTCTTCGCGGTCCTCGGCGCCGAAACCCTTGACCACGGCGTTGCAACTGATGGCATCCGCCAGCGCGCCGCCCATGCGGGTGTCCCAGCTGTTGGCAAGGCTCGCGGCCGGGGCGACGAAGCCGATCGAGAGGAAGATGGTCACCGCGCAATAGATCAGCGAGCCCAGGCCGACGATCAGGCCCATTACCGGCCAGATGAAGGCGAGCATCACCGTGGTGCCGATCAGCATGACGGCAGAGGGCATCAGCATCATCAGCAACTGGTCGTTGAGCGAGTCGATGCCCCACATGCCGCGGGTGATCTTGCGCACGGTCGAGCCGGCGAAGGCATTGGCGTGCCAGTCGGTGGAAAAGCGCTGCACCCGGTGGAAGGCCTCGCCGACGATCGCCGACATCATGTTGAGCGTCATCGGGATGATGGTCATGTACGAGGTGTGGCGCAGGATGGTGGAGCCGAGCCCCAGCGCCATCAGCAGGCCGAAGGCGGTGAGCGCGGCGTTCCAGGCGATCGCGTCGGTGGCGGCGCCGCGGGTCACGGCATCGACCAGCTGGCCGGCATAGAGCGGAGTCAGCACATCGGCGAGCGTCGCCAGCAGGAAACCGGCGCCCACGATGGTGACGCGGACGGGCTGGCGCTTCCAGTGGGCGAAGGTGAAGCTGAAGACGCGACGGAAGGCGTCGCCCCGGATATCGAGTTTGAAACGGGCCATGTGTCTTCCGGACGCGCAGGGATGCGCCTGTCCGGTCCCAAATGAACGAAGCTGACAATGGTGCCATCTGGGTCGGATGGACCCGTCGCAAGCGGATGGCGGTGATCTCAGGGAGAGGATCGGCCCGGGCGGACCGGGACTGGATCGAGTTGCAACCTAACGGTGCATGCGCCGCTGAGGTCGGGTCAGATAGTGTGCTTTGGTCACTGCCACCCCTCCTCGTTGCTTGCGGGCTGAACATTGTTTAGGCGAGTTGCCCGAAGCTGTCCAGCGTGCGGCGCGTTCACATCAGTTCAGCGAAATCTTCTGCCTGTGATTGACTTGACCCGGACCGCATGGCCTTGATGCCGCTGGTATTCGGGGTTCGGGTTCGATGGGCAAGACGGCACTCAGACTGGTTGCACTAAAGCTGATCTTGGCGGCGCTGCTGGCGCTGGGGGCGGGACGCGCGATGGCGCAGGACGCCTATGATTTCGGGATCGACGAAGTGCGCGGCGGCATCCTGTTCCACAGCGTCGACCACGATCCCAAGGGCTTCATCGATTTCACCCGCCTGCAGGATGCCAATGTCGAACTGCTATGGAAGCCGTTCGACCTGGGCGACTGGAACTGGATCGGTGAATTCCGTCCGCATGTCGGCGCGACCGTCAATTTCGGCGGGCTCGAGAGCCAGATCTATGCGGGCCTGTCGTGGACGCATTTCATCGCCGGTGGTCCGGTGTTCATCGAAGGCTCGCTCGGCGGCACCATCCATAATGGCGCGCTTTCGGGCGTGGCCTATCCGGCGCGCAATCTGGGCTGTTCGGTGCTGTTCCGCGAAAGCGCGAGCCTCGGCTACCAGTTCAGCGAGCAGGGCAGCGTGATGCTGACCGTCGACCATTCGAGCCATGCCGGCCTCTGCGGTCCGACCAATATGGGCCTCACTAATCTCGGCGTCCGCGTCGGCTGGAAGTTCTGACGCCCACCGGGGCGATATGGCTGCTGCGTCCGACATTCCCCATGACGTGATCGTCATCGGAGCCGGCCCCGCCGGTGCGCTCTGCGCGCATACGCTGCGGCGGCTGGGAATGTCCGTGCTCGTCCTCGACAAGGCCGAGTTCCCGCGACCCAAACCCTGCGGCGGCGGGCTCACCATCAAGACGCTTGCGCTGATGCCATACTCCATCGCGCCGGTGCTGGAGCGGCTGACGCGCGGGTTGCAGCTGGGGTTCCGCACGGCCAAAGGCGACGATTTCCGCACCGCGCTCGGGCGCGATCCGATCTGCACCTTCACGGTGCGCGAGCGGTTCGACAGCTTCAATTTCGAGCAGATGCTGGCCTCCGGCGCGGCGTTCGAGACCATCGGCAGGATCGAGGCGATCACCGAGGCGGCGGATGGCGTGACGGTTGAAACCACGGGGAAGAGCTTCCGCGCCCGCTATCTGGTGGGCGCCGATGGGGCCAACAGCCGGGTGCGGCGGCTGCTCGGGCTCGACAGCCATATCCGCCGCGGCTTCGCACTCGAGGGCATCGTGCCGTACCGGCTGCTGGAAAAAGAGCCGAAGCCGGAATTCCTCTTCGGCGCCGCCCGCAATGGCTATGGCTGGCTCTTCCCCAAGGGCGACCACGTCAATGTCGGCCTCTACACCATCGACGACGACCCATCGCTGAGCAAGGATGCGCTGCGCGCCTATGCCCGCGAGCGGCTCGGGACCGATGCCATCGAGGGCATGGTCGGCATGCCGCTGGGATTCGGTGGCGAGCGGCGCATTCCGGTGCGCGACCGGGTGGTGCTGGTGGGCGATGCCGGTGGCTATGCCGAGCCGCTGCTGGGCGAAGGCCTCCACAATGCCGTCAAGTCGGGCATGGCGGC
>DASWWF010000162.1:0-3319 GCA_036401035.1 Devosia sp. | reverse complement strand
AGGTGTTCATCGGGCGCGACTTCCGTGCCTCGAGCCCGGCGATCCTGGCGGACTGCGCGGCGGCGATTCGCGCGGCGGGGTACACGCCGGTCGATTGCGGCACGCTGCCCACGCCCGCGCTGGCGCTGCATGCCATGGCCGATGGCGGACCGGCGATCATGATCACGGGCAGCCACATCCCGGCCGATCGCAACGGGCTCAAATTCTATTCGCCCAAGGGCGAGATCAGCAAGGAAGACGAACTCGGCATTCTGGCGGCGCTCGACGAGGTCGGGGCTACCGAGGCGTCGGGCGAGGCCGAGGATGGCTTCCCGGCGGCGGGTGACCGTTATAGGCGGCGCTACAGAGGGCTGCTGAGGTTCGATGCACTCTCGGGCTGGCGGATCGGGGTGTTCGAGCATTCGTCGGTGGCGCGCGACATTCTCGCCTCGCTGCTCTATCGGGCCGGCGCGGAAGTGATCCGGCTGGGGCGGGTGGACGGGTTCGTCGCCGTCGATACCGAGGCGACGTCGGACGTCATCTATGAGCCGCGGCAGCAGTGGATCGCGCACCATAGGCTCGATGCGATCGTCTCGACCGATGGGGATGGCGACAGACCGCTGCTGATCGACGGCAAAGGCAATTTTGTCCGCGGCGATGTTCTGGGACTGCTGACGGCCAAATTCGTCGGGGCGCAGACGGTGGTGACTCCGGTCACCTCCAATTCCGCGATCGAGAGCGTGGGCTATTTCGGCAAGGTCGAGCGCACCAAGGTCGGCTCGCCCTATGTGATCGAGGGCATGGAGAACCAGCCCGGACCGGTGGTCGGGTTCGAGGCCAATGGCGGCACGCTGCTGGGCTCGGATGTGACCGTGGGCAAGGTGACTCTCAGCCGGTTGCCGACGCGGGACGCAGTACTGCCGATCCTTGCGGTGATCGGGGGCGCCGCGGCGGCGGGGCAGTCACTGGCTGATTTCGTCGCGCCGCTGCCGGTGCGCCCGGCGCTGAGCGACCGGCTGACCGAGGTGCCGACGGAACGGACTCAGGCGCTGGTCGAGCGGCTGGTGCGGGAGTCACACTACGCGGCGAGTTTTTTCGCCGGCATCGGCGACGTGGAGAGCTTTTCGACCATCGACGGGCCGCGCTTCGTGCTCAAGGGTGGCGACGTGATCCACTACCGGCCGAGCGGCAATGCGCCGGAACTGCGCTGCTATGTCGAGGGTGGCACGCTCGAGCGCGCGGCGCTGTTGTTGCGCTGGGGGCTGGATGCGGCGGGGAAGGTGGTGCGAGGGTAGGGGGAGGATGTTCTCAACCTGGAGCTGCTGAGATCACGCAGCATCGAGGATGCTGGACGCTACTCTCTCGCCACTACCAGCGCGGCTGCCGTGGCCATCATGACGCCGGCTGTGCGGTTGAGGCGGCGGATGGCCTTGCTTGACTTGAAGAAGTCGCGGGCGGCGGCGGCGAGGCCGGCATAGGCGAGGCCGATAATCAGCAGCACGACCACGACGATGGCGACGAGTTCGGTGAAGCCGAGGACGGTGATCGGCTGGTCGAGCGGGATCACGGTGGGCAACAAGGCCAGGTAGAAGACGATGGTCTTGGGGTTGCCCAGCGTCAGCGCAAAACCCGAGAGAAATGTGCGCCAACCGGATTCCGACTTGGCACGGATCTGTTCTGCGCCGGGCTTGGCGGTCCAGAACTGCCAGGCGATGAAGAGCAGATAGGCCGCGCCGGCCCAGCGGACGATCACGAAGATCGGGCCAAACCAGGTGGCGATGGCAGCCAAGCCGAAGAGCGCAAACACCAGGTAGATCAGGTCGCCCACGAGGATGCCCAGGACCATGGGCACTGCGCTCATGAAGCCGCCACCCAGCGCGCGCGCCACTACCGCGGCGACCCCGGGACCGGGCACCAGCACGGCGATGGCGTAGGCGATGGTGAAGGCGGCGAGGGTGACGAGATCCATGGCGTACTCTTACGGCAGACGGGCGAGGCGTTCGGTCAGCAGGGCGTAGAAGCCATCGGCATCGCCCGAGCGCAGGAAGAAGGCATTATGCGGTTTGCCCGTCACCTGCCAATAGTCGACCACGGTCATGCCGACGGTCAATTCGCTGGCGGTCTCGATGGCGACGTGGCAATCGCGGCCCTCGAACAGGTCCGGCCTGATCAGGTAGGCCATGACACAAGGGTCGTGCAGCGGGGCGCCGGCGGACTCGTATTTCTTGAGGTCGAAGCGCTCGGAAAAGCTCAGCATGGCATGCACGGCAGCGCCGGCCTTGTTTCCAATGGCCTTGATCCTGGCCAATCGCTCGGGCGTGCCCTGCATCTGGTGGGTGACGTCGAGCGGCGCCATGACGATGGGAACGCCAGAACGCATCACGATGTCGGCAGCCTCGGGATCGACATAGATGTTGAATTCGGCTGCCGGGGTGATGTTGCCACCCTCGAAACAGCCGCCGCCCATCATGACGATCTGGTTGATGCGCGGTGTGATCGCCGGCGCCTTGATCAGCGCCATGGCGATGTTGGTGAGCGGCCCGAGGGTACAAAGGGTCACCGAACCGGCCGGCTCGGCCATCAGCGTATCAATGATGTAGTCGACGCCATGCTTATCCTGCAGCGACAGGGTCGGCATCGGCAGGTCCGGCCCGTCGAGCCCGGTCTCGCCATGGACATGCTCGGCGGTGACCAGCGCCCGCCTGATCGGGCCCTCGCAGCCGGCATAAACGGGAATGTCCCGCCGTTCGGAGAGTTCGAGCACCTTGAGGGCATTACGGGCGTTCTGCGCAAGGCTGACATTGCCGGCGACGGCGACGATGCCGAGAATGTCGAAATCCTCGGGAGAGGCCAAAGCGAGGAGGATCGCCACGGCGTCGTCCTGGCCGGGGTCGGTGTCGATAATGATCTTGCGCGTCATGTGGGGTCCGGAAATGGGGCCGAGAGTCGGGCGCAGCATAGTGGCCAGAAGTCTGACAGTCACCCGGGATGGAACTGGCGGTAACGGGTCCGTGTTGAGGTGCGACAGGAGCACGCCCTTGCGCAAACCAATCCGATCGGGACCGTCCAAAGGACTTTCGAAGGACCTCAACAATACCCAATTCGAGCGGGTGCTTGGCAATGCCTCGCAGATCGCCATCTGTGTGATCGGCGCGGTCGCGGTGGTGGTGGCGCTGCAGGCCGGGCAGTTCATCCTGGCGCCGGTGTTTCTCGCCATCACCGTCGGGCTGATGTTCGGGCCCGTAGCCGATGCGCTCGAAACGCGCGGCGTGCCGGAGGCGGTGTCGGCCGGCGTGGTGGTGGTGATGCTGCTCGGCATCATCGCGGGCAGCGGCTTCCT
>DASWWF010000161.1:0-3722 GCA_036401035.1 Devosia sp. | reverse complement strand
GGCAGCATGGACATCTGCGCCCGGCTCTCGATCTGGAAGACGCCGAGCGTGTCGGCCCGGTGGGTCATCTTGTAGACCGGGGCGCTCTGGCGCTGGTCCCAGGGCAGGAGTTCGTTGCCGTTGGCAGTCTCCTCGTCGAGCAGTTGGTGCAACTGGACATCCACCCCGTAGTGGACGTGCAGCAGTTCATAAGCGCGCCGAAGACAGGTGAGCATGCCGAGGGCCAGCACATCGACCTTGAGAATTCCCAGGGCATCGATGTCGTCCTTGTTCCACTCGACGATGGTGCGGCTTTCCATCGCCGTCTTGCCGATGGGCACCAGGCTTTCGAGGGAATCGCGGGTGATGACGAAGCCGCCGACATGCTGGCTCAGATGGCGCGGAAAGCCCTTGAGCACCTGCACCACATCAAAAACCTGAACCAGGGTGGGATCGGCGGGATCGAGGCCGACTTTGCGGACGCCGTCGGCATCGATCATCGAGCCCCAGCCCCAACTCATCTGGTTGAGGGCAGCAACCGTATCGTCGGAAAGGCCGAAGACCTTTGCCGTCTCGCGGATGGCGCTTTTGGAGCGGTAGGAAATGACGGTCGAGGTCAGGCCGGTGCGTTTGCCGCCGTACTTCTTGTAGACATATTGCATGATCTCCTCGCGGCGCTCGTGCTCGAAATCGACGTCGATATCGGGCGGCTCGTCGCGTTCGGTGGAGATGAAGCGGCCGAAGACGAGGGTGGCTTTCTTCGGATCGACCTCGGTCACGCCGAGGCAGAAACACACCGAACTGTTGGCCGCTGAGCCGCGCCCCTGGCACAGGATTTTGAGTTCGTAGCGGGCGTAGTTGACGATGTCGGCGACGGTGAGGAAGTAGGAGGGATAGCGCTTGTAGGCGATGAGGCAGAGCTCGGCCCAGACGCTCTTCTTGACGTCGTCCGGCACGCCGCCGGGATAGCGGCGGGCGGCGCCTTCCCAGGTCAGGCGTTCCAGCGTTTCCTGGGCGGTTTCGCCGTTGCCGATGGTTTCTTCGGGGTAGTTGTACTTGAGCTGGTCGAGGCTGAAATGGATGCGGCCGAGCAGCGCCTGGGTCTGGGCGATGGCCGCGGGGTGCTCGGCGAAGAGGCGGGCCATTTCGTAATCGGGCTTGAGGTGGCGCTCGGCATTTTGCTCGAGCCGGCGGCCGGCGGTTTCCAGCGTCAGGCCCTCGCGGATGCAGGTGACGACGTCGTGGAGGATGCGGCGGGAGGGCTCGTGATAGAGCACGTCGTTGACGGCGAGCAGTGGCACCTTGAGCCGGGCGCCGAGATCGGCGAGGCGGTTGAGGCGGGCCCGGTCATTGCCCTTGAAGACCAGATTAGCGGCAAGCCAGACATTGCGGGGCGCCAGTTTCCGGAGCTCGGCAAGGACGGTTTCGGAGTGTTCGAAGCGGGTTTCGTCGCAGAGAAAGATGAAGAGCTGGCCCTGGGCGAAGTCGGCGAGGTCGGCGAAGGTGATCTGGCAATTGCCTTTTTCGCCCCGCAGGTTGCCGCGGGTGAGCAGCTGGCAGAGGCGGCCATAGGCGTCGCGGTCGGTGGGGTAGGCGACGATGTCGGGGGTGCCGTCGACAAACACGAGGCGGACGCCGACGACGTAGCGGAAATTCGGGAAGTCGTCCTTGAGGTTGCGGGCAACGACATGGCCGCGCACCACGCCGGCAAAGCTGTTGCGGTCGCAGATACCGAGCCCGGCGAGGCCCAGATGCATAGCGGCGGAGACCAGTTCTTCGGGGTGGGAGCCGCCGCGGAGGAAGGAGAAATTGCTGGTGGCGACCAGTTCGGCATAAGGCGGCACGGCCGGAGAGGGCCGGGCCGGGGGCGCCAACTGGATGATGTTGCTCATGAAAAGAGCCCGTGGATGAACCATTGCGGCTGGCGGCCGGCGCCGTAGCTGCCCTGACGGAAAAGCCAGTAGCGGCGGCCGTTTTCGTCCTCGGCCATGTAGTAGTCGCGCAGCTGGCGATCGGGGTCGAAGGGCTCGAGCGCGTCGCGGGGGTGGGCCGGAACTGGAGGCTTAACCCCCTCTGCCGGCTGGGTTTCTTCCCGAGGAGGGAGGATGTAGTCGAGGCGCGTGGTGGTGCGCTGCCATTCGGCTTCAATGCGCTCGGGGCCGGCGGTTTTGATGAGGCGGAAACGGGTGCGGCGCCAGGTCATGGAGAGGGGTGGGCCGTCGGGGGCCTGGGCGAGGACGGTGATGGGTTCGGGGGCCGGAAAGAGGCGGAGAGGCCTGGAAACCGTGGGGTCTGGCAGGGCAGAGGGGTCGGGCTCCTGACGGGAGACGACGGGCTCGAAACGGGCGGCGCGCTCGGGAATGTGTGTATTTATGAACGCATTATGAACGACAGCCAACGGACCCAGACGGCTGGTCAGGCGGTCGTAGAGGCGATCGAGGTCGGCGGCGCCGTCATTGACCTCGAAGGCGCCCAGTTGGGTCGAGTCCAGTTCGGCGATGGAGCTCGCGGCCAGCCGGATCATGTCGATGCCGAAGCCGGGGTCGTAGTCGCCCATCAGCCGCTCGGCGCGATGGGAGAAGAGGCGGGCGATGTGGTCGGGGTCGCGGGTGGCGCGGGCGGCGTTGACCGATAGGTTCATGACCTTGTGGTCGACCCGGTAGACGAAGAGGTGAAAGCTCTGGGCGCCGGTGCCTTCCTGCTCGAGGCGGAGGCTCAATTGAATGGCGAGGTCGCGGGCGCACATCAGCACATCGTCGAGAAGGCCGATCGGTTCGGCGAAGCGGCGCTCGGTGAAGCGCTCGGCGATGGGGAGGCGCGGCCTGATCTGCTCGTCGACGGCGCCTTCGGCCTGGTCGAGCCGGAGCAGCAGGGTGTCGCCGAAGCGGGCCTGCAGGGCGCGGCGGTCGCGGCCCCAGAGCTGACCGACCTGCTTCAAACCGAGCTGGGTAAGCTTTGCGACCTGGTTCTCCTCGAGCCGCAGGGCGGAAACCGGCAGGCCGGCGAGGGCGGTACGTTCGGCCCCGGGATCGAGCACCGTGCCGGAGCGATACTTCGCCAGCGCCCAGGCGGCTCCGATGGTCGAGGCGATGCTGCCCTGGACCACGAAGCCGAGGCGCTGCAGCCGCCCGGTGAGGGTCAAGAGCATCTTCTCCTCGCCACCGAAAAGGTGGGTGACGCCGGTAATGTCGAGCGCGAGGTCGCCATAGGGGGTCATGTCGGGGAGGACCGAGACGATGGGACTGGCATTGGAGTGCCAGTCGGCGAAATCGGCGAAGACATGGGCGAGGTAATCGTGGTCGATCTCCTCGGTGAGGAGTTCGGGGACGATGGCGCGGGCGTCGGCGATGGTCTGTTCGAGCCGCAGGCCACGCGCGGCGGCGCGGTCGTCGAGTGCCACGATGCGCAAACCGCCCTTGATCCGCTCCCAGAGCACCAGCGGCCGGCCGGAAGCGGCGAGGGCGGGATCAGCCCGTTTGCGGCAGTCGGTCGCCCAGCGCGGCAGGCTGAGCACCAGGTAGCGCCGGGCTGTCCACATGGACCTCCCCGGTTGCTCCATCGATGTCTGCCAGAACGAAACCATCTTTCGTCCAATCCACCAGGTAATCCTCGCCTTCGACGCCCACCGGTTGTCCGGGTTGCAGCCGGCCCCGTTCCAGCACTGCCCGCCATCGCGGCGGGCCGGGGGCTCGATCGTCGAAGGGCGGGGGGCCGCTCAAAGCCGGGGCAATCTTCCAGCGGAA
>DASWWF010000160.1:0-4716 GCA_036401035.1 Devosia sp. | reverse complement strand
GTTGCGGCGAATCGCGCGCTGTCGTCTTCCTGTCGCACAAGCCCGGAAATCGCAGCCAGGGCGGAAACTTAGGCCAAGTTTTGCCGCATTGTGCGGGGAAGACGCTGGGGGGTCGGGTATTGACGGGGCCGTATGCGCGCGTCATGCCTTTGGCCCCGAGGGCTTTCGAGCCCCTTGGACGTCGGGTGGGCAACAAGAATTCGGGCGATGCAAGTTAGGATTTCCGGGTGAGCCCGGCACAACGCAATCGCACGGCCGCGCTTCTCAAAGCGAGCGGCTTCGAAGACGCGCCTGCCCTGACGGTGCAATCCACTGACGGCGAAATCCCCCACGGTCGCGAACTGAGCTTTGCCTGGCTCACCGGCACGGTGATGACGGGCCTGACCAGCGTGATGCTGATGGGCGCGGCGCTCTATGTGTCGTTCCAGGGCCAGGACACCTTCTCGACCGCCTACGAAGCGCTGCAGATCATCACCAGCCCGACGCAGGCCTCCGCCGACAGCCAGGTCAAGGGCGACCGCGTGCGCCCGATCGTGCAGGCCAAGTCCGAGCTCGAGATCGTCGAGGCCTCGATCAAGGAAAATGTCCAGGGCCGCGACATGATCCGCAAGCAGCCCTTCGTGCGCATCCGCGCCACGCTGGCGACGGCCGGCACGTCGCTGACCGACGATATTCCGCCCTATGATCCGGTGGCAATGATCGAGGCCACCCAGCCCATTGTCGCCGAGGCGGGTTCGTCTACGGCCAATCCCGATATCTACGGCGCCGACGTCGAGGGCGAAGTGTCGATCCGCACCGTCGCCATGCCGATGACGCTGGTGCCGCCGCGCGCCATTTCCGACCAGGCGGCGGCCGAATTCGTCAGCCTGACGGTCGACAACTTCTTCGGCGATGGCGGTTCGGCCGGCGCCGGCAACGGACCGGATGGTCCGGAAGTGGCGCTCGCCTACGCGCCGTCCGATACCGGCATCCGCGATCTCGGCATTGTCGAGAACGGCGTCAGCGGCATCGCCGAGAACGTCACCGTGATGCCCCAGACCAAGACCGCCGAAAGCGCCGGTCAGGGCCGCCAGGAAAAATTCGTCACCATCAAGGACGCCGGCCCGCTGGCCGAGACGCTGCTCAAGAACGGCTTTACCGAGCAGACTGCCGAGATGATGACCAGCACCTTGAAGAACGTGCTGCCCACCATGACCATGCCGACCGGCGCCAAGCTGCGCATGCTGTTCGGCCCCTCGCGCGCCTCCGATACGCTCATCCCCTACCGCATGAGCATCTATTTCCCGGATTCGGCCGGCGCCCCCAAACATGCGGCGACCGCCGCGCTGACCGACCGCGGCTCTTATGTGCTGGGTCTGGCGCCCACCGAAATCACCTTCCCCGAAGAAGACGTGGAAGCCACCGACGTCGCCGCGCTGCCCACCGTCTATCGCTCGATCTGGGAAACCGCGCGCAAGCACGACATCGACGACAAGACCACCAAGCGCATCGTCGCCATGTTCGCCTATGACGTCGACCTGACCAAGAAGATCGCCGGCGGCGACTCGATCGAAATCCTCGAGACCCAGAAGGACGCCGAGGGCCGCCAGGAACTGCTCTATGTCGGCCTGCGCCTCGGCAACACCTTGCGCGAACTCTATCGCTTCCGCACCGATGACGGCACCGTCGACTACTACGATCCGTCCGGCGAAACCGGAAAGCGCTTCCTCACCCGCCGGCCGCTCGAAGGCGGCGGACGCCTCTCGAGCCGCTACGGCTACCGCGTCCACCCGATCTTCAAGACCCGGCGCCTCCATGCCGGCGTCGACCTCGCCGCCCCGCGCAACACCCCGATCTACGCCTCCGGCGACGGCGTGATCGAACTCGCCGGCTGGAAGTCGGGCTATGGCCGCTATGTCGAGGTCAAGCACGTCAACGGCTTCGAGACCGGCTACGGCCACATGAACAAGATCGCCGAAGGCATCAAGCCGGGCGTCCGCGTCCGCCAGGGCCAGGTGATCGGCTATGTCGGCTCCACCGGCAATTCGACCGGCAACCACCTGCACTTCGAGATTCGCGTCAACGGCCGCACCGTCGATCCGCTGAGCGTGAAACTGCCGCGCGATAAATCGCTGTCGGCCCAGTATGACGGCGCCTTCAAGCAGACCATCGACCAGATCCGCGACCTGATGGAGCGCGAAGCCGCGCCCATGACCGTCGCCTCGGTCCAGTAGGCGCCGCCCCCACCTCACTCGCTCACCCAGTAGACCAGCAGTTCCGCGCCGCCCGGCTCGCGGAAGAAGAATCGGCGTCCGCCCGGATAGTCATGCGGCGCGATGCTGATGGTCCCGCCCGCCTTTTCGACGGCCGCCTGCGCCGCCTCGATATCGTCGGTGCGGATGCCCACCACCGGCCCGGCGCTGCGCCCCTCGGGAACCCCGTTGAGCCCGCCCAGCACGCCCGCATCCAGAATTTCGCTATAGCCCGGCCCATAGGCCTTCTCGCCCCACCCAAAGGCCTCGCGGTAGAAGGCGCTGCTTTTGGCCGTGTCGGTGGTCGGCAGCTCGAAGTAGTCGATGACGAAGCTGGTCATGGCATTCCCTCACATTGGTCTCGTTTTGTTCTATATCGACACCGCCGTCGGAGCAACGAAAAAGGGCCGGTCTTGCGACCGGCCCTCAACGTCCTGATTACGCCGCGGCGTCGATCACCGGCGGCCCGCTGGTGGCATGCAGCACCAGCCCGGCCTCGCCCGCATCGACCACCACGGTCTGCCCGTCGACGATCCTGCCGCCGAGGATTTCCTCGGCCAGCTCGTCCTGCACCGAGCGCTGGATGACCCGCTTGAGCGGCCGCGCCCCGTAGGCCGGGTCATAGCCTTCATTGGCCAGCCAGTCGCGCGCCGCCGGGGTGAGGTCGAGCGTGATATCGCGGTCGGCGAGCAGCGTCTTGAGCCGCCCCAGCTGGATATCGACGATCTCGCCCATATGCTTGCGCTCGAGCCGGTGGAACAGCAGGATCTCGTCGATGCGGTTGAGGAATTCCGGACGGAACGCCTCCTTGACCGCGTCGAGCACCTTGCCGCGCACCAGTTCGACCGGCTCGCCGTCCTTGAGGTCGGCGAGATAGGACGAACCGAGATTGCTGGTCATGATGATGACCGTGTTGCGGAAGTCGACCGTGCGCCCCTGCCCGTCCGTCAGCCGCCCGTCATCGAGCACCTGCAAGAGGACATTGAACACATCGGGATGCGCCTTCTCGATCTCGTCGAAGAGGATCACCTGGTATGGCCGCCGCCTTACGGCTTCGGTCAGCACGCCACCCTCGTCATAGCCGACATAGCCCGGAGGGGCGCCGATCAGCCGGGCCACGGAGTGCTTCTCCATGAATTCCGACATATCGATGCGCACCAGCGCGTGCTCGTCGTCGAAGAGGAACTCGGCCAGTGTCTTGGTGAGCTCGGTCTTGCCGACGCCGGTGGGGCCAAGGAACATGAACGAGCCGATCGGCCGGTTCGGATCCTGCAGGCCCGCCCGCGACCGCCGCACGGCCCGCGCCAGAGCTTCCACGGCGTCGGCCTGGCCGATGACGCGCTTGCCCAGCTGGTCTTCCATGGCGACCAGCTTCTCCCGCTCGCCCTCGAGCATCCGGTCGACCGGAATCCCGGTCCAGCGGCTGACGACCTGGGCGATATGGGTGGGCTGGACCACTTCCTCGACCATCGGGTTGTCGGGCTTGCCCTCGCCACCATCAGCAGTCTTGAGCTGCCGCTCGAGGTCCGGGATGATGCCATAGGCCAGCTCGCCGGCCCGGGCGAGATTGCCCTGCCGCTGCGCCAGTTCGAGTTCGGTCCGCGCCTTGTCGAGATCTTCCTTGATCTTCTGGCTGCCCTGCAGGCGGGCCTTTTCGGCCTGCCAGCGGGCAGAGAGCGCATTGGCCTGCTCCTCGAGCTCGGCCAGATCCGATTCGAGCCGGGTCAGGCGCGTCCGCGAGGCGTCGTCCGATTCCTTCTTGAGTGCCTCGCGCTCGATCTTGAGCTGCAGGATGCGCCGATCCAGCTCGTCGAGTTCCTCGGGCTTGCTGTCCACCGCCATGCGCAGCCGCGCCCCGGCCTCGTCCATCAGGTCGATGGCCTTGTCTGGCAGGAAGCGGTCGGTGATGTAGCGGTTCGAGAGCGTCGCCGCCGACACCAAGGCCGAATCCGAAATCCGGACGCCGTGATGCAGCTCGTACTTCTCCTTGAGACCACGCAGGATCGAGATCGTATCCTCGACTGTCGGCTCATCGACAAACACCGGCTGGAAGCGACGGGCCAGCGCCGCGTCCTTCTCGATATACTTCCGGTATTCGTCGAGCGTGGTCGCGCCGACGCAATGCAGCGTGCCGCGGGCGAGCGCCGGCTTGAGCAGGTTGCTCGCATCCATGGCGCCATCGGTCTTGCCGGCGCCGACCAGCGTATGCATCTCGTCGATGAAGAGGATCACCTGGCCCTCGGCCGCGTCGATCTCGTTGAGGACGGCCTTGAGCCGCTCTTCGAACTCGCCGCGATATTTCGCGCCGGCAATGAGCGCGCCCATGTCGAGCGCCATCAGCGACTTGTTCTTGAGTGATTCCGGCACGTCGCCATTGACGATGCGCAGCGCCAGCCCTTCGGCGATCGCCGTCTTGCCCACGCCGGGCTCGCCGATCAGCACCGGATTGTTCTTGGTCCGGCGGCTCAGCACCTGGATGGCGCGG
>DASWWF010000159.1:0-3372 GCA_036401035.1 Devosia sp. | reverse complement strand
GCGACCTGGAAGAACTGCGCGAACGGATAGGGCTGCAGGTTGATGGTGATGCCCGGATGTTCGGCCTTGTAGGCATCGACCGCCGCCTGCATCGCAGTGGTGTCGCCGCCTTCGATGACCACCATGTTGAGGGTCTTGTCCTGCGCCAGCGCGGTGCCGGCAAACATGCTGGCCATGAGGCCGGCGAGAATGGAGAGCTTTACGGTCTTCATGTTGGCACCCTATGTTCTTGAGGAAATTCGGCCGGCGGCCCAGATCATCGCCTGGGTCACCAGCGTTGCGAAACGCTCGGCGTCGGCCTTCACCGCCACGCCGACATTCTTGATGCGCGTATCGTGCGCGGGGTCCTGTGGCCGCAGATCGATCAGCGTCTGGCCATAGGCTTCGTCGTTCGAAACGATCACCTCGCCCGGACGCGGCTCGATGACAAAGAGGCTCGGGTCGATCAGCCAGGCGATGCAGCAGGGGTCGTGCAGCGGCGCCCCCGGCTTGTCGGCGCCGGCGAAGCGGTAATAGGTGCCGCAATAGAAATCGAGGATATCGGCGACCGCGTTCTCGCCCGCATGCGCCGTCCGCACCGCGGCCACATCCTGCCGCCGCAGCAGCGTCTGGTGCGTCACGTTGAGCCCGAACATGGTCAGCGGCACGCCGGCGCGGAACACCATGCGCGCGGCCTCGGCATCGGCCCAGATGTTGAACTCCGCCGCCGGGGTCACATTGCCCTCGCCGGCCGAGCCGCCCATGAACACGATCTGCCGGATGCTCCTGGCCAGATCCGGCCGCAGCGCCAGCACCAGCGCGACATTGGTCATCGGCCCGATGACCACGAGCGTGATCTCGCCCGGGTTCTCTTCGACCAGCCGGATGATGGCCTCGACCGCATGCGGCGCTTCCGCCGTGCGGGTCGCCGCCGGCAGTTCCTTGCCGGCGCTGTCGAGCCCGCTCGGGCCGTGGAAGGCAGCGGGGAATTCGTAGCGGTGCAGCAGCGGCTGCAGCGCGCCGCGATAGACCGGCACGTCGAGCCCAAAGGCCTCGACGATGCGCAGCGCATTGTTGGTGGTGTTGTCCACCGAGGCATTGCCGCACACGGTGGTGATGGCTTCGATCTTGATCGCGGGGTTCGACGCGGCCAGCAGGATGGCCGCCATGTCGTCATGGCCGGGATCGCAGTCGATGATGATCCGGTGGGGGAGAAAGGTCACGGAACCTGCCTTGTGTCGGTGCAAAAAAACTGCCGGCCGGCGATCCACGCGACACCTGCCGCCGATCCTCCAGAAATCCCCGCCGAGCAAGGCAAGCCTAGGATAGACGACAGTTTCGCAACAGCATACTATTCGGCCATTCGATTGAGTTTTTATCAACGATCATGCTGCACCTCCTCAACGCCCTCAGAGCCTTCGAAGTGGCCGCCCGCCTGGGCAGCGTGCGCCGCGCCGCCGATGAATTGCGCGTCTCCAGCGGCGCCGTCAGCCGCCACATCAAGAACCTCGAGGACGAGTTGGGCTATGCCCTGTTCGAGCGCGGCAACCGCT
The DNA here is from genome assembly GCA_036401035.1 of Devosia sp. Taxonomy (GTDB): domain Bacteria; phylum Pseudomonadota; class Alphaproteobacteria; order Rhizobiales; family Devosiaceae; genus Devosia_A. The sequence continues at coordinate 1,840 of DASWWF010000159.1, read as the reverse complement.
CGATGAAGCTGACGCCTGCCGCCGCCACCTTCGCCGCCACCGTCACCGAGGCCTTCGCCTCGATCACCCGCGGCATCGAGCACCTGCCCAAATCGGCCGGCGCCTCGACCATCATGCTGACCGCGCCCGACACCTTCCTCCTGCGCTGGCTGGTGCCCCGGCTGCAAAGTCTCGAGGCCGCGCTCGGCGGCGTTTCGGTCCGCCTCACCACCTGGTCGCGCGACATCAACCCGGCCGATCGCTCCATCGACATCTATGTCGGCGTCGGCCCGCTGCTCGAAATCGCCGGCATGACCGTCACCCCCGTGGCGCCCGAAACCTTCGGCCCCGTCGTCAGTCCCATGCTGACGCGCGGCGAACCGGTCACCGAAGAGCTGATGTGGAGCCTGCCGCGGCTCGATATCCGCTGGCCGCCCGACATGTGGACCAATTGGGCCCGCGAGGCCGGCATCACGCTCCCCGCCCGCGAGACCATCTGGTACGATGCGCTCTCGTTCAGCGTGCAGGCCGCCGAAGCCGGGCTCGGCGTCGCCATCGGCCCCGGCCCCGCCATCTGGGATGCGCTGGCGCAGAACCGGCTGGTCACCCCGCTCGGCATGGTGACGCGCGAAGGCCATTGGTTCCTCGCCTGGCGCGACGACCGCCCCACCCGCGTCATGCACGCCGTGCGCCGCTGGTTCCAGCAGGAAATGGCCGACGGCCTGCGCTGGGAACAACCCAACCGCGCCCGCACGCCGGCCTAGCGAGACCGGACCTCGTGGTTCGACAGGCTCGCATGAGGTCCTCTCAAACACCGCCGTTCCAGTCGCCCTCATGGTGAGCCTGTCGAACCACGAGGGCGTGGCACCCTGGTTTGGTGCGCCGCTAAGCCTCCGGGATCCACACCACCATCGAGCCATGCCCGCGATTGGCCCAGAGATAATAGGGCAGGGCGGTGAGCGTTGCCGGCGCCTCGCTCGAGGGCGTGGTGCGGTAGAGCGTCTTCCAGTCGCTCTCGTCGATGGCGCTGGCCTTGGCCTGCAACTGCACGATGCCGCCGAAAAGGTCGTTGCGCTGCACGATGGCGATCTGCGATTGGCGCGGCAGTTTCAGTCGCTGCACCCGCCCGCCCGGATTGTCCGCCTCCTCGACACAATAGACCAGTGGCCCGCGCTTGAGCGTCACACGGCCGGCGTCCATGATGACGCCCGGATGCGCGTAGAGCCGCTCTGCCGGCATGTCGAGATCGAGCGCGATCGTGTCGCCACGCTGCCAGGTCCGGTTGATGGTGACATAGCCATTGACCGGCTTGCCGGTCACCTCCTTGCCGTTGACCGAAAGCTTGGCCTTCTTGCACCAGCCCGGGATCCGCAGCTTGATGTCGAATGCCGTCGGCGTATTCGGGTCGACACTGATCTTGATGTCGCCCGACCACGGATAGTCCGAGACCTCCTTGAGCTTGACCTTCGTCCCAGCCGTCTCCACCGAGGTCGAGATGCCGCCATAGAGGTTGATGGCAATGCCGTCATCGGCGCGCGACACGAAATAGCCGCCCACCGAGGCCACCAGCCGGCTCACATTCATCGTGCAGCAGGGGCAGGTGTGCCAGGCCCAGCGCTCCGCCGAGCCGTTGCTCTCCAGTGGGTTGGCGTAGAAATAGTGCTCGCCGTCGCGGCTCAGCCCCGAGAGGGCGCCGTTGAACAGCGCCAGTTCGAGAATATCCGCATACTTGCCGTCGAGATCGAGATGCAGCATGCGTTGCGCCCAGAAGATCAGCGCCACCGAGGCGCAGGTCTCGGCGTAGGCCGTCTGGTTTGGCAGGTCGAAATCGTGGGTGAAACCCTCATTATGCGCCGAGGGC
>DASWWF010000158.1:0-2563 GCA_036401035.1 Devosia sp. | reverse complement strand
CTGCTGGAAGTGATAGGCCGAGAACAGCAGCGTCGCGGTGCCGGCAATGGCGCTGGTGATCGCCGTGCCGATCAGCAGCCGCCGCACCCAGCCGCCGACGCCCCGCGGCGCATCCGGATCACTCCGTGCCCATTCGTAGATGCCAATCAGCGCCACCACGGCGGCAAAGGAGAGCTGGAAGCTCGGCCGGAAGACGCTCGCCGGATCGAGCAGGATAATGACGAGCGCCGCGATGGCCACGTTGTGCATGGTCAGCGCCCGCCTTCCGGCCAGCACCGCGCCGAGGATCAGCGCGATCATGATGGTCGAGCGGAAGGCAGGCACATTGGCCGAGCCGCCGGCCAGCAACAGGTAACCGAAGGCTGACGCGAGCGCGACGACCGCGGCGGCCTTCTTGACCGAGCCGAAGCGGCCGACACCGGGGATCAGCACCAGCAGGTAACGCAGCGCCGCCAGCACGCCGAGCGCCACGATGGACAGATGCAGGCCCGAGATCGAATAGATATGCGCCAGCCCGGATGCCGCCATCACCTCGCGCGTCTGGTCGGTGATGCGGCTCTGGTCGCCGATCATCATCGAGCGCGCAATGCCATTGGCCTCGCCGGTGACCACGGCGTCGATCCGCTGCCCGATGCTGCGGCGCAACCCGGCCACCCAGGCGTCGAGCCCGGCCTCGCCCCGCCGCAGCACCTCCACCGCTCCGGTGGCGTTGCCATAGGCGCCAATGCCGTCGAAGTAGGCGTGGAACTGCGTGTCATAGCCGCCGGGGATCACTGGCCCGGGCACAGCCATGAAGCGGATCGGCCCGCGGATGACGTCGCCCGGCGCCAGCGGCACGTCGCCGGCCACGACGATCCGCGCCCGCCGTATGGGCAAAGTCCGCGCATCGGTAACTGGCGTGATACCCGAGATCACCACCCGCCGGCCGCTCTCGGCCTCGGAAATAATCTCGTCGACCCGCGCCTCATAGGTGCCGAAGGCGGGGTATTTCAGCATTGTGGTGCCGAACAGCGCGCCGTGGATCGGCAGCAGGCACAGGCCGGCCCAGAACGCCGCTGCCAGTATCATCGCGCGACGCGCAACCTCGCTGTTACGGGTCAGAACCAGCCCGACAGCCAGGGCCCCGGCCACCGCCACCATGGCCTCCGTCCCCGGCGCCTCCTCGGGCAGCAGTGACACGATCATCCCGGCGATCAGCGCGAAGGGCAGCAGCACGAACAGCCGCCGCCCGTCGAAGGCACTGGAAATGCTGGTGGAAATCGTGGGCGCCGGCGGCCGCCCGAGTGCCGGCAAAGGCAAGCCGGGCCGTGTTTGCACGGTCCGGTCTGCCAGCCGTTCGACGACCTCGGACATGGCGCTTGCCCCGCCCTTGCGCTTGCCGCAGCGGATGCTTACACCACGCACACCAAAACGCTACTGTTCGCGAGGTTTCCGGTCGCCCATGGCCAAGCCAGTCGTCACCCGTTTCGCCCCCTCGCCCACCGGTTACCTGCATATCGGTGGCGCGCGCACGGCCCTCTTCAACTGGGCCTTTGCCCGCCATACCGGCGGCAAGATGCTGCTGCGCATCGAGGACACCGATCGCGAACGCTCGACCGACGCCGCCGTGCAAGCCATCTTCGAGGGTTTGAAGTGGCTGGGCATCACCCATGACGGCGAGCCCTACATGCAGTTTTCGCGTGCCGCCCGGCATGCCGAGATCGCGCAGGAGCTGCTGGCCCGCGGCCAGGCCTATTATTGCTATTGCTCGCAGGAAGAACTGGCCGAGATGCGCGAGACGGCGCGGGCCAAGGGCCTGCCGCCTCGCTACAACGGCATGTGGCGCGATCGCGACCCGTCCGAAGCGCCCGCCGGCGTTGCGCCGGTGATCCGCATCAAGGCCCCGCTCTCGGGCGAGATCGTCGTCGACGACCACGTCCAGGGCAAGGTTGTGTTCAAGACCGAGAACCTCGACGATTTCATCATCCTGCGGTCCGACGGCACGCCGACCTACATGCTCGCTGTGGTGGTCGACGACCACGACATGGGCGTCACCCACATCATCCGCGGCGACGATCACCTCACCAATGCTGCCCGCCAGATCATCATCTACAATGGCATGGGCTGGGATGTGCCGGAGATGGCGCATATCCCGCTGATCCATGGGCCGGACGGGGCCAAGCTCTCCAAGCGCCACGGTGCGCTGGGCGTCGAGGCCTATCGCCAGATGGGCTACCTGCCCGAGGCGCTGCGCAACTATCTGGCTCGCCTCGGCTGGAGCCATGGTGACGAAGAGCTGTTCTCGACCGAGCAGATGGTCGAGTGGTTCTCGCTCGAGGCCCTCAACAAGGGCGCGGCGCGCTTCGATTTCGTTAAGCTCGAGAACGTCAACGGCCACTATATCCGCGGCGCCACGCCCGAGCGGCTCTACGAGGTGATGGTCTCGACCGCCGCCGAGCTCGACCGCGCCTTCGACCTGGCCGGCCTCACGGCCAACAAGGACACGGTGCTCGCCGCCCTGCCCGAGCTGCAGCCGCGGGCCAAGACAGTCCTCGAACTGATCGACCTGGCGCAGTTCATCTAT
>DASWWF010000157.1:0-4255 GCA_036401035.1 Devosia sp. | reverse complement strand
TCGCCGGTCTGGGCCTCGAGGTCGACGCCCTTGAGAACCTCGACCATGCCGAAGTTCTTCCTGAGGTTCCTGACGGTCAAAGACGCCATTTACTTGATTGCTCCCTGGGTAAGCCCGCGGACGAAGTACTTGCCGCCGAAGAAGTAGACGAGAAGCGGCGGCAAGGCGCCGATCAGAACGGCGGCGCTCATGACGTCGTAGGTGCGCACGGAGGTGCCGCTCATGGAGAGGGCCACCAGCGCTGCGGTGATCGGCTGGTTGGCGCCCGAGTTGAGCACCACGCCGAAGAGGTATTCGTTCCAGATGCCGGTAAACTGCCAGATCACGGTCACGATGATGATCGGCGGCGACAGCGGAATGATGATCTTCCAGAAGATCCGCCAGAAGCCGGCGCCGTCGATGCGGGCTGCCTTCATCAGGTCGTCGGGGATCGAGATGTAGTAGTTGCGGAAGAACAGGGTGGTGAAGCTCAGGCCCTGGATGCAGTGCACGAGGACGAGGCCATAGACCGAGTTCGAGAGGCCGAGCTGACCGAGCAGGAAGGCCCAGGGCAGCAGTGCAATCTGGCCGGGCATGAAGACGCCGAGCAGCATGCAGCCGAAGATGATCTCGGAGCCCGGGAACTTCCACTTACTGAGGATGTAACCATTGATTGCGCCGAGCGCGGTCGAGATGATGGTCGCCGGTATCACCATGGACACCGAGTTCCAGAAGTAGCGGGCCACGCCATCGCACTGGCCGCCGATGCAGAAATCGCTCCAGGCCTGTGGCCAGGCGTCGAGCCGGAAGCTCTGCGGCAGCGAGATCAGGCCATTGGCGCCGATCTCGGCATTGGTGCGGAACGAGTTGAGGATCACCACGGCCAGCGGGATGATGTAGAAGATCGAGAGCAGGGCGAGCAGCCCATAGATCACGATCCGCGAGATCAGCCGGCGGCGGCTGGCAATCGCCGCTTCCTTGTCTTCGACGACGTTGGAATGGAGGACAGCGTCAGCCATTGCGAGCCTCCTTGCGCCGGCGCCAGACCAGGTAGAGCGAATAGGGCACCAGCACGATGGCGAGCGCGGCCAGAACCATCATGGCGGCCGCGGCGCCTTCGCCGATCTCGCCGCGCTGGAACATGAAGTCGTAGACATAGGTCGCCGGGAAGGTGGTGGAGATACCCGGGCCCGAATTGGTCAGCGCCACCGCGAGGTCGAAGGTCTTGATGGCGAACTGCAGCAGGACGACCGCGACGGCCAGGAAGATCGGCGTGATGGTGGGCAGGATCACCTTGCGGTAGGTGCGGAACCAACTGGCGCCATCGATCTGCGCGGCCTTGATGATGTCGGGATCGACGGATCGGAGGCCGGCGAGGAACAGCGCCATCGAGAAGCCGGCGGAGCCCCAGATACCGGTGATGATGATGGCCCAGATGGCGTTCTTGCGATCGGTGGTCAGGGCGAACTGGAAGTCGGTCCAGCCCATCGCCTTGACGAGAAATTCGATGCCGCTCGAGGGATTGTAGAGCCACTGCCACACGGTACCGGTGGCGATGAAGCTGACGGCGAGCGGATAGAGGAAGATGGTGCGCCAGAAGCTTTCGGCGCGGATCTTCTGGTCGATGAGGATCGCCAGCAGCAGGCCGAAGCCCATCGCGAGCGTCACGTAGAACAGCGAAAAATACAGCAGGTTGGTGTAGGCCACGCTCCAGCGGCGATTGGTCCAGAGCGATGCGTAGTTTTCCAGGCCTTTGAAGCCGTAGCTCGGCAACAGGGTGGAGTCACTGAGCGAGATGTAGAAGGTCCAGCCCGCAAACACGAAGACGTAGATGAAAGACGCAAGGATCGACGGCGCGATAATGAAAATTGGGGTCCACTTCTTGATGCGGTCCCAAGTGCTTGTTCCAGAATCCTTGCCAGCCGATACGGACTGACCAACCATTGCCAACTGAAATTCCTCCCCGACCGACACCAAAGGGTGCCGGCCGCATGCACGAAGGCACGCGACCGGCGGGCCCCAGGAGGTAGCTTACATCTGGGCTTCGACGGCGTCGGCCATGATGTTGGCCGCTTCTTCAGACGTCATTTCCGGCGTGTTCACGAACTCGGTGATCGTGTCCATCATGGCGCCGCGGTACTTCTGGAGCACGGTCATGTTGTGCGCCATGGAGCGGACCAGGGTGTCGCCTTCGATCGAGGCCTTGAGGGCAGCCTGGCTGTCCTGCTGGCAGACGTTGAAACCCTTGGTCAGGTCGACGTCGAGGCGGGCGGGGATCGAGCCCTTGGAGATGTTGAAGATGGTCTGGAATTCAGGGCTCAGGATAGTGGAAGCGAGAAGCTTCTGGCCTTCCTGGAAGTCCGGGTCCTTCTGGTTGAAGAACACCACCGAGTCCGAGTTCAGGATGAAGCCCGGCTTGCCCCAATCGGTCGGCGACTGACCGCAGAGGATGTCCACACCCGGTTCCTTGCCCACCGACTTGATGGTGCCCAGTTCCCAGTCGCCCATGATGAAGAACAGCGCGTCGCCGTTGACCATCATGTTCGAAGCGGTGTCGTAGTCACGGCCGGCAATCGCCGGATCCATGTACTTGGTGACCATCAGGCGCATCTGGTCGAAGGCCTTGATCATGCCTTCCGAGCGCAGGGAGTCGACGTCGGCTTCGACGAAGGCCTTGCGATAGAGGTCGATGTCCTGGCCGTAGACGATGGTCTCGAAGGTCGTCGCATCAGTCCAGTCGGCCGAAAGGTGCGCGAGGCAGATCTTGCCGCCGGCAATGGCCTTTTCGCAGGCGTCGTTGAACTCGGCCCAGGTCTTGGGAAGCGCGGTCACGCCGACGCCTTCCATGGCGGCCTTGTTGCCCCAGATCCAGTTGATGCGGTGGATGTTCATGGGTGCGGCGACCCACTTGCCCTCGGGCTTCATCACCGGCAGCAGTTCGGGCGCCACGACGGCATCCCAGCCTTCGGAGGTGGCGAGCTCGTCCATGTCGGCGGTGCCGCCCGTGGCGTTCCACTCGGCGATTTCCGGGCCCTTGAGCTGCACGGCAGCCGGAGCGTTGCCGGCAACCACGTCAGCGCGGAGCTTGGCGAGGGTGTTGGCAGTGTGGCCGGCGATAGCGGTCTGTTCCCAGGTGCCGCCCTTGGCGGTGAACATCTCGCCGAGCTTGGCGATCGAGGCGGCGTCGTTGCCGCTGGCCCACTGGTGCAGCATCAGCACTTTGGGTTCGGCCATGGCGGTGCCCGACAGAAGGGCAGCCGTCATCATCGTGGCTGCAGCAACTGCAGCCTTCATCTTGAAGGTCATAATTGTCTCTCTCCCTTTGGAAGCACAGGGCTCCCACGCCAGCTCTCTATGGCCGGTCTTGTGGGGACTTGTACTTTTCCCGCGCCGGTGCACATCCTCCAACGGCGCCGACGCATTAGTTCTATTGCGAACAATTTCGGATTGTCAACGCAGAGTCGGAGGGGGATGTGAACAAGATCGAGCTCAAGTCACTGCTCAGCAACCCGACCACCGGTACGCCGACCTCGCGGATCGTGCGTATGCTGTCGGAGCGTGGCGCCATGAGCGCGACGCAAATCTCGCGACTGACGGGGCTCGCGAAGTCGACGGTGTCGACGGCGCTGGCTGAACTCAAGCGCGAGGACATCGTCGTCGAAGTGGGGAGCGAATCTCCCGGCGGGGTCGGCCGTCCGGCGACGGCGCTGACGCTCAATCCGCGCGCCGGCACCTGCATCGGGCTCCTCGTCGGGCAGGTCGAGATCCAGCTGACGCTGGCCGACGTGTCGCACTCGGTGCTGTTCGACAAGACCGTCGACCTGCCGCTCGACTATCCGCCCGAACAGGCGCGCGACGCCGTCCGCGACCTCATCGACGAAGCCTATGAAGGGCAGCGGCTCAACCGCACCGGCCTGCTCGGCGTCGGCATCGCCATGGGCGGGCCGGTCAACCCGGTCAACGGCACGGTGATCCGCGCCGGCGGCATGCCGGGCTGGGCCGGGGTCGATCTGCGCGAGCTGTTCGGGCCGATGTTCGAGGGCGTGCCGATCTTCTGCGACAACGAATCCAACTGTTCGGCCATCGCGGAGATGACCTGGGGGGCGGCGCAGGGACATGACGATTTCATCGTCTATACGCTGGGTCTCGGCGTCGGCGGGGCGATCGTGGTCGGCGGCAAGGTGCTGCGCGGCATTGCCGGCGGCGCGGGCGAGTTCGGCCATGTGGTGATCGATCCCGAAGGTCCGCTCTGCCGCTGCGGCAATCGTGGCTGCCT
>DASWWF010000156.1:0-10584 GCA_036401035.1 Devosia sp. | reverse complement strand
TCCTGCTGCCAGAGCGGCAGGACCCGCTGGCGCCGGGCGGCTGGGGCAGGGGCCTCGCGCTCGAAGGCGGTGGTTTCGATATCGGCGGCGGCGACCATGCGGGCGCTGATCTCACCGCCGTCGAACATCACCACCAGTCGGCGGATGAGGTTCTGCAATTGCCGGACGTTGCCCGGCCATTCGCGGGCGATCAGCAGATTGGCCGTTTCGGTAGCAAAGCCGGCGAAATGCTTGTGCTCCTCGCGGGCGAAGCGCTCGAGGAAGTGGCGCGCCAGCACGAGAATGTCGGCCGGCCGCTGCCGCAGCGGCGGGATGTGGATGGGGAGCACGTGCAGCCGGTAGAACAGGTCCTCGCGGAACTTCTTCTCGGCGATCATCTGCATCGGGTTGCGGTTGGTGGCGCAAATGACGCGGACGTCGACCTGCCGGGTCGAGGCCTCGCCGACCCGGCTGATGGCGCCGGTCTGCAGGAAGCGCAGCAGCTTGGACTGCAGCGACAGGTCCATCTCGCCGATTTCGTCGAGGAACAGCGTGCCGCCGTCGGCCAGTTCCGCCGCGCCCTTGCGATCTTCGTGGGCGCCCGTATAGGCGCCACGGGCGACGCCGAAGAGCTCGGATTCCATCAGGTCGCGCGGGATGGCGGCGCAGTTGATGGCGACGAAGCGCCGGTTGGCGCGCGGGCCGCGCTCGTGCAGGGCCTCGGCGCAGACGTCCTTGCCAGCGCCGCTCTCGCCGGTGATGAAGACCGGGGCGGACGAGGGGGCGATCCGCTCGATCTGCTCGTAGACGAACTGCATCTGGCTCGAGGCGCCGACGAAGCCAGAAAAACCGTCGGCCAGTTCGGCCGTGCCGCTGTCGATGGTCAGCGCCCGCGCCTTGCCGTGCCGGTGGGCCAGTTCGCCGATACGGGTAGCGAAGGCCTGGCCGTTGATCGGCTTGGGGACATAGTCATGCGCCCCGGCCCGCATGGCGGCCACAGCGGAGGAGACGGAGGCGCCATCCGAGAGCGCCACGACGAGGGCGCCGGCGGCGAGCTTGACCAGGCGGGCGACGGCGTCCTCGGTCTGCACCGAGAGATCGTCGAGGCTGGCGAGGTCGACGAGCACGATGTCGAAGGCCTGGCCCTTGAGCAATTCGGCCGCCTGCCGGCCGCCCGGGACTTCGGTGACGCGCGGCGGCGCCAGGAACGAGCCGCCCAGATTGACCGACATGACACGGCCTGCGGCCGGGTCACGGTCGATCAACAGGAGTCGCGCGGCGGCGTCCGAAGCTCGGCCGGTCGTCGAAGGCATGAGGAGTCCTTTGTTTACTGGGCTCTTGGCTGCATGTTTTCCTGAGTGTTGACGAACACGGTAAATAATCCGTTTTGAACAGACCTCTTAGGCCCGATGCTTTCGGCGGATCGCACGCAATGCTAAGAGCAAGCAGCGTCGAATCCGTGGGTCTAAGGAGGCGCAAAGCCGCTCGTGCAGGGTTTGGTCTACATCTTTATCGCACTTGCGGCGCTCGGGGTCGGCGGTGCGGCGTATTTCGGCCTGACCTTCTCGCCGATCGAAGCGGTGGTGACTGCGGTGGCGTTCGGCTGCGTCGCGGTGCTGCTTCAGGAGCGCGCCTTGCGCATCCGCGCCGAAAACCGGCTCGAGCGGGCGATCGAGGATCTGGCCCGCCTGCTCTCGACCGACGCCCAGGCCGGCGCGGTTTTGAGCCAGCGCATCAATGCCTTGACCGATGCCAATGCGGGCAGCCGCCTCGAAAGCATCGAGGCCGATATCTCGGTGCTGGGCACCGTTGTCCGCCAGGTCGCCGAGACCGTCAACGAACTCGAAGAAGCCAGGCGCCGCGAGGACAGCCCCGCAACCGGCAACACCCCGTCGGCAGCCAGCGAAATCTTCGTGGACGAGGAAGATGACGACGCCTTCCCCGAGCCGGTGATCCCGGCAGAACTGCTGAAACAGGCGCTCGACGAGCACCGTCTCGTTTTTCATATCGAGCCGGTGGTGACGCTGCCGCAGCGCCGGCCGTTCGGTTACGACCTCGTGCCACGCCTGATGATGATCGACGGCGAACTGGCCGATGCCCCCGATTTCATGCCCCGCGCCGGTGGGGAAGGTCTCGTCCGGCAGGTCGAGGAACTGGCGCTCGACGAATCCGTGGTGATCGCGCGGCGCGCCAAGACCTCGGGCCAGCCGATCCGCCTTTTCGTGCCGCTGACCCACGCGACGCTGCAGGACAAGCGCCTCGCCGAGCAGTTCGTGGCCCTGCTCGACGCCAATCGGGCCATCGGCGATGCGCTGGTCTTTGCCATCCCGCAGTCGAGCTTCAAGCTCCTGGGGGCGCAGGAGAAGATGATCCTGCAGCAGCTCAGCCGCATCGGCATCGCCTATACGCTGACCCACGTCGCCAACCTGCGCTTCGACTTCGGTGAACTCGAAGGCCTCGGCTTCAAGTCGGTGCGCTTCGACGCCACCCGGTTCCTGCGGCAACCCTCGATCTATACCGATTTCCACACGTCGGACGTTGCGCCTTACGCCCGGCGCTTCCATATCGACCTGTGCGCCACCGGCGTCGTCGACGAGCAACAATTGCTTGCTCTATTCGAGGACGGAATCGCCCTGGCGCAGGGCCCGCATATCGCGGGTCCCGGCCCGGTGCGGCCGGATCTGCGCATCGACCGGCCGGTTCTGGCCGCCGAACCGCGCCGCGCCGAAGTCTAGAAAGGTTAAGCGTCATGACCAGCCCCGCCCGCGCGCTCGCCGGGTTCTCCGAGATCGCCGGCAATTACGATGCCGTGCTCTGCGACCTGTGGGGCGTGGCCCACAACGGCATCGCCGCCTATCCGAGCGCGGTCGACGCGCTGGTCCAGTACCGCAAGGCCGGCGGCAAGGTGGTGTTCATCACCAATGCGCCGCGCCCGTCGCCGCCCATCGTGACGCTGATCGACCGGCTCGGCGTGGTGCGCGAGGCCTATGACGACATCGTCTCGTCCGGCGATGCCACCCGCTCGATGATCGCCGAATATTCGGGCAAAGTGATCCATCACGTCGGTCCGCCGACCGAGGACGACAGCCTCTATGAGGGGCTCAACGTCACCCGCGGGCCGGCCGAGGAAGCCGAAGTCGTCGTCGTCACGGACCTCGATACCGACGACGATACGCCCGACATGTACAATTCCCGCGTCGACCTCTGGCTCAAGCGCGGCCTGCCAATGATCTGCGCCAATCCCGACCGCGTGGTCGAGCACGGCGACCGGCTGATCTATTGCGGCGGTGCGCTGGGCGATCTCTACGAGGCGCGTGGCGGCAAGGTCCGCATGGCCGGCAAACCCTATCGGCCCATCTACAACGAGGCGCTGCGCCTCGCCGAACAGGCCGTCGGCCGCAAGCTCGACAAGTCGCGCATCATCGCCATCGGCGATGCCATCCGCACCGACGCGATGGGCGCCAGCCAGTTCGGCGTGGACCTGCTGTTCGTCACCGGTTCGATCCATGCCGGCGAACTCGATGCCTTCGGCAATGTCGATCCGCAGGCGGTCGCCGACCTCGTCGCCCCCAGCGGCGCCAACCTCGCCGGCTTCATGCCGCGGCTCAGCTGGTAGCCGTTCGGGGAGCTTGCGCCACCGGTCGTTTCTTGCGATTGAACCGCCACGTTCTCCTCGGCGAGTAGTGCATTGTCCGGCTTCATCAGGCTTTCCGGCCTCGACCACGTTCCCGCCGCGCTCAAGGGCGCCATGGTCGCTGTCGGCAATTTCGACGGCTGCCACCGTGGCCACCAGCGCGTGTTCTCGGCGCTGAGAGCGAAGGCCCGCGAGGCCGGCGTGCCGGCGCTGGTGCTGACGTTCGAGCCGCATCCGCGTGACGTCTTCGCCCCGGCGCCGTTCATGTTCCGGCTGACCCATGCCGAACAGAAGGCCCGGATCGTCGAGGCGCTGGGACTCGACGGCATCGTGGTGATGCCGTTTTCGCTGGAGTTTTCGAAGATCGAGGCGGAGGACTTCGTTTCGCGCTTCCTCGTCGACGCGCTCGACGTGCGTGGTGTCTCGGTCGGCGCCGATTTCCACTTCGGCTACAAGCGCCGCGGCACGCCGGATTTCCTCCGCGCCTCGGGCGAAGAGCACGGTTTCGAGGTCGATATCCTCGATATGCTCGACGAGGGCGACGACCATATCTCGTCCTCGCGCATCCGCGCGGCGCTGGGGGAGGGGGACGTTCCCGCGGCCAACCAGCTCCTCGGCTACCACTGGTTCCTGACCGGCACCGTGGTCAAGGGCGACCAGCGCGGCCGCGAACTCGGCTTCCCCACGGCCAATGTCGCGAGCCCCACGGGGTTCGGGCTGGCGCAGGGCATCTATGCCGTACGGGCGAAGCTCGGCGACCGCCTGCTGTCGGGCGTCGCCGCCTATGGCAAGCCGATGTTCAACAACGAGCGCCCGCCGTTCGAAACCTGGATTTTCGACTTCGACGAGGACATTTACGGCCGCGAGATCTCGGTGGCGCTGATTTCGCATGTGCGGGGCCAGAAGGTGTTCAAGGGCCTCGACGAGCTGATTGCCGCCATGACTGCCGACGGTCTCTCGGCCCGCGACATGCTCACGCGCTGCGGACCGTTGAGCGAGCTTGACCGGAAGCTGGGCTTTTTCGGGTAACGCTGAGCCAACTCTGTGGGTTGTTGATTGCTTGGTGCGGGTGCTAAAAGCCCCGGACTTCCAGCCAGGCCGATGACTCCATGACCGATACCACCGTGAGCGGCGACACCGACTACAGCGCCACGCTCTTCCTGCCCCAGACGGAATTCCCGATGCGCGCCGGCCTGCCCGAGCGCGAGCCCGTGTGGCTAAAGCGCTGGGAAGAGATGGACATTTACGCCCGCCAGCGCGAGCAGGCCAAGGATCGGCCCTATTTCACGCTGCATGACGGCCCGCCCTATGCCAACGGCAACATCCATATCGGCCACGCCCTCAACAAGATCCTCAAGGATCTGGTGAGCCGGTCCAAGCAGATGCTGGGCTACAACTCGGCCTATGTGCCGGGCTGGGACTGCCACGGCCTGCCGATCGAATGGAAGATCGAAGAGAGCTACCGCGCCAAGGGCAAGGACAAGAACGAAGTCCCGGTCATCGAATTCCGCCAGGAATGCCGGACCTTTGCGACCCAGTGGGTCGATGTGCAGCGCGAGGAATTCAAGCGGCTGGGCGTGCTTGGTGAGTGGGACAACCCCTATCTCACCATGAGCTTCGATGCTGAGGCCCAGATCGCCCGCGAGATCATGAAGGTCTCCGCCTCCGGCCAGCTCTATCGCGGCAGCAAGCCGGTGATGTGGTCGGTGGTCGAGCGCACGGCGCTGGCCGAAGCCGAGATCGAATATGCTGACTATGAGAGCGACACCATCTGGGTGAAGTTCCCGGTGCAGGGCGACGACGTTTCGGTCGTCATCTGGACCACGACACCATGGACGATCCCGGCCAACCGGGCGATCAGCTTTTCATCACGGGTTGAATACGGACTCTATTCGGTCACGTCGGCCGCCGAAGGCAACTGGGCCAAGACTGGCGAAAAGTACATCCTCGCCGACAAGCTGGCGGCGGAAGTGTTCGCCAAGGCCAAGGTCGAGAGCTTCGCCCGACTTCGCGATGTGCCGGCCGATGAACTGCTGGCGACCACCACGTCGCACCCGCTCAAGGGCCTCGGCGGCGGCTATGAGTTCGATGTGCCGCTGCTCGACGGCGAGCATGTGACGGATGACACCGGTACAGGCTTCGTGCACACCGCACCCAGTCACGGCCTCGACGACTTCGATATCTGGATGAGTTCGGGTCGCCTGCTCACCGAGCGCGGCATCGATACGCATATCCCGTTCCCGGTCGACGACGCCGGCTTCTACACCAAGGACGCGCCAGGATTCGACGGCGCGCGGGTCATCGACGACAGCGGCAAGAAGGGCGACGCCAACCAGCGCGTCATTGCCGCGCTTGCCGAGCGCGGCGCCATGGTCGCCCGCGGCCGGGTCAAGCACCAGTATCCGCACTCCTGGCGCTCCAAGAAGCCGGTGATCTACCGCAACACGCCGCAATGGTTCGTCTACATGGACCGCCCGATCATGGGCAAAACCGGTGATACGCTGCGCCATCGCGCACTCAACGCGATCGACGCGACGAAATTCTACCCGGCCGCCGGGCAGAATCGCCTGCGTGCCATGATCGCCGACCGCCCCGACTGGGTGCTCAGCCGCCAGCGCGCCTGGGGCGTGCCGATCACGGTGTTCGTTCACAAGGAGACCGGCGACATCCTCAGGGACGAGACGGTCAACGAGCGCATCGCCCAGAGTTTCGAGGAAGAGGGCGCCGACGCCTGGTATAGAGACGGCGCAGCCGAGCGCTATCTCGGCTCCGCCTACAAGGCGGCCGACTACGAGATGGTCAAGGACATCCTCGACGTGTGGTTCGACTCGGGCTCGACCCACGCCTTCGTGCTGCGCAACAAGCAGAAGTGGCCGCATCTGAAGTTCCCGGCCTCGATGTATCTGGAAGGTTCGGACCAGCACCGCGGCTGGTTCCATTCCTCGCTGCTCGAAAGTTGTGCCACCAACGGTCACGCGCCCTATGACAGCGTGCTGACGCACGGCTTCACCCTCGATGGCGAGGGCAAGAAGATGAGCAAGTCGCTGGGCAACACCACCGCGCCGCAGGACATCATCAAGCAATACGGCGCCGACATCCTGCGCCTCTGGGTGGCCCAGTCCGACTATGCGGACGACCTTCGCATCGGCAAGGACATCATCAACGGCACCGTCGACAGCTACCGCAAGCTGCGCAACACCATGCGCTGGCTGCTCGGCAACCTCGCCCATTTCAAGGGCGAGGAGCGCGTCGGCTATCGCGACATGCCCGAACTGGAACGGCTCATTCTCTCGCGCCTCTCCGAGGTCGGCGAGACGGTGCGCGAGGCCTATGACAGCTACGACTACAAGCGCATCGTCGCGGTGCTGTCGAACTTCATGAACATCGACCTTTCGGCGTTCTATTTCGACATCCGCAAGGACGCGCTCTATTGCGATCCGATCTCGTCGACCAAGCGCCGCGCCAGCCTTACCGTGCTCGACGCGGTGTTCGACTGCCTCACCGCCTGGCTCGCGCCGATTCTGGTCTTCACCATGGAAGAGGCCTGGCTCGACCGGCATCCGGGCGCCGATGAGTCGGTGCACCTCCGCTTGTTCCCCGAGCTGCCGACCGAATGGCGGGACACGGCCCTCGAGGCCAAGTGGGACGATATTCGGACCGTGCGCAAGGCGGTCACCGAGGCGCTGGAACCGATCCGCCGGGAAAAGACCATCGGCTCGTCCCTGGAGGCGGCTCCCGTCGTCACTATCCGCGACCCGCAGCTTTGGGACGCCGTGGAAGCGATCGGCGAAGACGTGATGGCGGAGATCTGCATCACATCGCAGATTACGCTCCAGCGCGGGGCGGACAGTGCCGACGATTCATTAGTCAGCGTCGTCTTCCAGCCGGCCACCGGCCGCCAGTGTGTCCGCTCGCGGCGCTATTTCGCCGAAGCCGACATGGAGGGCGACATCTCCAAGCGGGATGCGCAGGCTCTGCGCGAGCGCGCCGCGGCGGGGCTGTAGGCCCGGTGTCGCGCAACGGATTCGGTCTTTCACTGGTGCTGCTGGTCCTCGCCTTCGCGCTGGACCGGGTGCACAAGTTCGCCCAGGTGAGCTGGGACTGTGTGTCGGTCGGCGGCGCCGCCTGCGTCGAGTTTCTCGGCACCTATACGCCCGAATCCATGGCCAACTGGCGCGGCGGCGAGATCGTGCCGGTGACGCCGTTCTTCGACTATGTGCTGGTCTGGAACACCGGCATTTCCTATGGCCTGCTTGGGTCGCTGCCGGTCTGGGCCATCGGCGCGCTGATGGCGGTGGCGCTGGTGCTGCTGATCGTCTGGTGGCTGCGCTCGACCTCGGCGCTGGTGCGCTCGGGCCTCGCCCTCTGCATCGGCGGCGCCCTGTCCAACGCGCTCGACCGCCTGCTCTACGGCGCCGTTGCCGATTTCTTTCACTTTCACTGGCAGGATTGGTCTTTCTATATTTTCAACGTCGCCGACGCGATGATCACCGCCGGGGTGTTGCTGCTGGTCCTCGATGTATTGGGAATCGGCCGGCCGAAGGCGACATCCACTGGCGCGTGAACGCATTGCTGCCCAAATCTGGCCTTAGGGCCGATGATGCGATATAAGGCCGGGCGCGAGGGGTAAAAGGGAAGTTGCATGCGTATTGACTTGACCGGGCGGTCCTCCGCCATTGCGGCTGTGACCCGTATCGGCCTCATCGCACTGGCTTTCGCCACGCTTGCGGCCTGCACCACGACCGAAGGCACCAACGCCATGGGCGATTTCGGCACCTTCGAGCGTGAAGTGATGACCGAGACCCTGGTCGGCCTGGGCGGCATTCCGCGCGAGCAGAAGGAAGAGCCCAAGACGCCGCGCGCCCCGCTGGTCCTGCCCAAGGACACGAGATCGCTGCCGGCACCGGTCAACGAGACCAAGGTGGCGCAGCTGCCCGAAGATTCGAGCAAGGTGCAGATCGACACCACCGGCATGTCCGAGGCCGATATTTCGCGGCTGCGCAATGCCCGCGTCGTCGATCTCCGCACCATTTCCGGCCGTCCGCTCACCGACGCCGAGGCCAAGATGCTGACCGCCCGCATGACCGCGGCGCGGCTCAAGCCCGGTGCTCGCCCGCTCTACCTCCCGCCGGAGGAATATTTCACCACCGTCTCAGGCACCGACATGGTCTGCTCCACCAAGTCCGGCGACCTCGTGCCGCTCGACCACAAGGATTGCCCGAAGGAAATCCGGGACGCCCTCAAGCGCCCTGCGGTGCAGAGCAGTGGCGGCACCGATGCAGGCCTGGGCAGCTCGGGCAAGCTCGGCGACGACTTCACCAAGCCGAGCGCCATCAACTAAAATTCTACCGCCGCGCCATCCCGGCGCGGCGTTTTCCCTTGTTTGCGCCGCCCATTTGGGTCCCGCATGAGAGAGGTATTTCGGCTATGACCGACCCCGCTACCATTTCCCTCGCCGGCGATCGCCTCGCCAAGATCATCGCCCGCGCCGGGCTCTGCTCGCGCCGCGACGCGGAACTCTGGATCAAGGACGGCCGCGTCTCGGTGAATGGCAAGGTGGTGAAGACCCCGGCCTTCAACGTCACCGACAAGGACAAGATCAAGGTCGACGGTGAGCCTCTGGCCGCCAAGCAGGGCACCCGCGTCTGGCTCTACCACAAGCCCGCCGGCCTCGTGGTCACCGAGAAGGACCCGGAAGGCCGCCCGACCATTTTCGAGGCGCTCGACGAGCACGGCCTGCCGCGTGTCGTCTCCATCGGCCGGCTCGACATCAACACCGAGGGCCTGCTGCTGCTGACCAATGACGGGGGTCTCAAGCGCGTCCTCGAACTGCCGGCGACCGGCTGGCTGCGCAAATACCGCGTCCGCGCCTTCGGCTCGGTGACGCAGGCGCAGCTCGACCAGCTCAAGGAAGGCGTCGAGGTCGACGGCATCAAATATGGCCCGATCGAAGCCACGCTGGAGCGCGACCTGGGCAGCAATGTCTGGCTGGTGGTGGCGCTGCGCGAAGGCAAGAACCGCGAGGTCAAGAACGTCCTCGCCTCGCTGGGTCTGACGGTGAACCGCCTGATCCGCGTCAGCTACGGCCCGTTCCAGCTCGGCGATATCCGCGAGGGCGAGGTCGAGACCGTGCGCGCCCGCGTGTTGCGCGAGCAGCTCGGCAAGCGACTCGCCGACGAGGCCGGTGTCGATTTCGACGCGGACATGCCCGAGCAGGCGACGGCGATCGACCGCAAGCGCGCCGTCAACCCGCGCCTTCGCGCCGCCGCGCCGGGCAAGCCTGCGCCCAAGCAGCGCAAGGCGCTGGAAGACTCGACCGCGCAGTTCCGCTTCGTCGACCGCGATCGCGAAACCGATGAAGAAGGCGCCCGCCAGCGCCGCGACCGTCCCGGCGGCCGTTTTTCCCAGAAGCGCAGCGCCGCCCCGGCCGGTCAGCCCGAGCGCGAGGAACCGCCGCTGCGCACTGTCCATAACGAGGACGGCACCACCAGCCAGATTCGTGTCCGCAAGCCCCGCCCCGAGCGTCCCGATCCCGAGGACCGTTCGTTCCGCGATGGCGGCTTCCGCGGCCCCAAGGGCCTCGGCGGCGAACGCCCGGCCGCCCGCGCCGAGGGCGCCAAATCGTTCGGCGCCAAGCGCACGTCCAAGCCGCGTGAGGATGGCGATGATCGCGGTCCGCGCAAGTTTGGTGACAAGCCGCCTCGCGGCAATTTTGCTGACCGTCCCAAGCGCGACTACGGCGACAAGCCGCGTAGCGACTTCGGTGATCGGCCGCCCCGCCGCGACTTTGGCGACCGTCCGCCGCGCCGGGAGGCCGGTGAGCGTCCGGCGCGCAGTTTTGGCGACAAGCCGCGTCGTGATTTCGGCGATCGCCCCGGCGGGGACCGTCCCAGCAAGAGCTTTGGTCCCAAGAAATTCGGCGACAAGAAGTTCGGCGACAAGAAGCCCTTCGGTGAGAAGCGCGCCTTCGG